>CAZCVM010000168.1:0-5844 GCA_964501965.1 uncultured Leptospiraceae bacterium
CAATTGTTTCTACATGTTTCTTATGGCCAATAAGCAAAATGGTAAAATTATTTTTTGCATAGGATACAGCCTCTTTATGCACTTTGGTAACTAATGGACAAGTTGCGTCAATAATTTTCAATTTTTTTTGACGGGCCTGCTGCCAAACCTGCGGAGAAACACCATGGGCACTGAAAATGACTGTTTTTCCATCAGGGATTTCTTTGATCTCATCTACAAAGACAATCCCTTTGCTTTTTAAGGTTTCTACAACAAATTTATTGTGAACGATCTCGTGCCGGACATAGATAGGTGGAGGATACAATGCCAAAGAATATTCTACAATTTCCAATGCTCTTTTCACTCCAGCACAAAACCCTCTAGGTTTGGCTAGAATAATCTTTTTCGTAGACAATTTTTGCGCCTTTTTTGAATGACAGAGTTTTGTTTGTTTACGCAGAATGATCCGTTATAAATTGTTTCATAATGTCTGTTTCCGTTAGTATGCCGACTATCTTTTCTCCATCACTTATCGGCAAACACCCAATTTTTTCATCAATCATTAAATACGCTGCATCAACAGCCAAAGCGTCCGGCTTGATTGTCTTGACAGGTGTGGCCATAAATTCGGAAACCTTGAGTTCTCCTCTGGCTTGCTCCAGGGTGATACCCATGACTTGTATAATCGCCAATACTTGTCTTGTGTCTCTATCACTGAGAATACCTACAACTTGATTGTTCTCTATAATAGGCAGGTGACGTATTTTTTTTTCTTGAAGAATCTCTATAGCCTTAATAATGCTTTCATGCGGCGCAACATGTACCACATTAGAATTCATTATTTCCTGACAGGTAATATTTTTTTTTATTTCAGCCATAGATTGTCTCCTTCATTTCAATTTTTTTATCATTTTATAAATAGAGGTTCCTTATATTTATTGGCAAGGATACCTATTGATACATTGGGACTATAATATTTCAAGAAAAATAATAAGTCAATTAATAAATTCCTAAAATAATTCTCGCATCCTCGCTGGCCATTTTTTTGGGGTCCCAGGGAGGAGAAAAAACAATTTCTACATCCGCAGCATCCACTCCAGGTACTTTTTCAGCTGCGTCTCTTACAGCCATTTGAAAATGCGGTCCCAGCGGGCATCCCATGGATGTCAGTGTCATTTCAATATCCACGTGCCCGTCCGGTTCAGCAATAATTTTGTATATTAATCCTAAATTGACAATATCTATGCCTATTTCAGGGTCTATCACTGTTTTTATAGCTTCGTAAACATCTTGTTCGATTTCCGCTAAAGATCGGTCTTCTTTCATATCAGCTTCCCTTTTAATTGATAATTATTTTGATCTACAAAGATTTTCATCCATTGAGCATTTTTAGAGTTTTACGCAATGATTGAATAAATAAATCAATTTCTTCTTTGGTGTTGTACAAATAAAAACTGATGCGACAGGTAGCTGGAGTATTCAATTCTTTCATGAGTACCTGACAGCAATGGTGGCCCACGCGCATGGCAATATTTTCTTCAGCGAGCAATGTACCAATGTCAAATGGATGAATACCCTGGATATTGAAAGAAATAACTCCGCCCCGGTGCTTTATGTTGCTTTCGCCATAGATATGCATCCCAGGGATTTCCTTCATTTGCTGCAAAGCATATTGTGTCAAAGTATTTTCATAGGCGTGTATTTGATCCATGCCTATATTTTCCAGGAAACTCAAGGCCTTTTTAAGGCCAATGGCTTGAGCTATGGGAGGAGTGCCCGCTTCAAATTTTTGAGGGATTGTATTCCAAGTGGTGCTGTATTTTTCTACTGTTTGGATCATATCGCCGCCCATTTGGTAAACAGATAACTGCTCAAGCCTTTTTCTTTTACCATAAAGAATGCCAATGCCCGTTGGCCCCAACATTTTATGGCCTGCTGCGACAGCAAAGTCAATAGGCAATTTGTCAAAATGCAAAGTTGTATGCGCGGCTAATTGAGCAGCATCCAATACAACGATAGAACCGTTTTTTTGCGCGAACCGACCCATGAGCTCCCATGGCAATAGGGTTCCCAAAGCATTGGACATACCGGTAAACGCTAAAATTTTTGTCTTTGAAGAAAAATACTGTGCCAACCAAGTTTCATTGATATCAGCTACTGAACTGAGTTGACTAATGGGCAAATATATCAATTTTGCTTTTTTTTGGATAGCCATTTGTTGCCAGGGCACTAAATTTGCGTGATGCTCCAAATCAGTAATAACAATTTCATCATTGGGATAGATCAGATCATTGCCCAGACTATGAGCAAGTAAATTTAGGGCTTCTGTAGCACCTTTGGTAAAAATGATTTGAGACGGGTCATTGGCCACGCCCCAAAAAGAAGCTATTTTTTGCCTGGCCTGTTCATATTTTTCCGTGGCCTCAATACTCAAAGAATACAAGCCTCTATGAATATTCGCGTAATGGTGGGCATAAAAATTGCTGATTGCCTCAATTACAGTATTGGGTTTTTGCGAGCTAGCCGCACTATCAAAAAATACTAAGGGTTTATTGCCTGGAATTTTTTTTTGTAAAAATGGAAATTGTTCACGGATATTGTCAATTTGTTTAGTTGTCCAATTCGACATAAAGTTCCTCATCAACAATTTTATTGGGCAATACTTCCAGCGGAGATGAGGCCGGCATTTGCAAAACCTGACCGTTTTCTAAGCTAAACTTTGCTCCATGGCGGGCGCAAACGATTTGATTTCCATTTTCTATATGTCCATCGCAAATAGATGCTCCGTCATGTGTGCATTCGTCTATAAATGTAAAAAAATGTTGTTTGGATTTGCGGTAGACCCCGATTCTTTCTCCATCTTTAACAAAGGAAATCAAATCACCATCATTCAATTGCAAAGCATTGTCTATTTTTATCATTTTCTATTCCCTATATTCAATTTGCTCGTTTATTAATCTATTATATGAGTATCTTTCAATGCATTGGTCATAATTTCTTGTGTAATATTGCGTGCTAAAAGGGAATGGTTTCTATCTGATACATCTTTCAAAAAGCCAGACACAATGATTTGTTTTGCTTTTTGAGGATCAATGCCGCGACTTGTTAAATAAAAAATAGTATCCTGATCTACTTCGCTCACAGTTGCGCCATGGGAGCAAGATACTTCATCCACAAGAATTTCCAGTTTCGGGGCAGTGTGCACATGCGCTTTTTTGCTCAATGCCAAATTTTTGTTTACTTGCTGTGCGTTGGAAAAAGCGGCTTGCTTTTCCATGCGCAATAAGCCAGAAAAGTTGAAAAATGAACGCCCGCTTATAGCACTCTTGCTTATTAAATTACTCCGGGTATGTTTGCCTAAATGTACCATTTTGGCATCAAAATCTAAGTATTGATTTTTGCGTGCTATTGCCAATGCATAAAACTCGCTTTGAGATTCTTGACCTTCTAAAAAAGTTGATGCAAAATATTTATTGAAACGACTGCCGATTTGATACAAACCTGTTTTGCAATTTGCTTTTGCTTTGAGAAAATTGTTTAGATATTGTATGGCGATAGTGTTCTCCGGTAAGGACTGAATCGCATGGTAATGTGTCAGACTGTTCTCAGCGCAAATAATATCTGTGTGACTAATCATGCCTTTGTATTCTGCTGTGTTCGCGCTGGAAGTTCCATTTTCTTGCGATGCTAGATCAAATAAAGGTGTCCAAAAAATTTCTGTAATACTATTTTGCGACTCAGGCGGACAAAATATTTGAGTTTTAGGAACAAGCAATGGCTCATTATCAAATAGGATATGAACAATAATGATTTCATTTTTGGTTTCTTTTTGATTGGAAAGGTCCAATACCAATGGATTGCTGTTTTTATTTGCATTTATACTGGTAAAAATATCATTTTCTATCCAGGGTTGCATGGAATCAGGCATGGTAAATACATTTTTAGTGACAATTTTTTGTGTTCTTTGATCCGACGTAAAATGATAACCATTGCATGAAAAAATAATTTGCGAATTTGCATGCTCAGTATGCTGTTCTTGATTATCTGACGGGGTTAAAAAGCGCGCAAGGTGCTTGCCGACAAATTGTTTATAAAGAGATTTGAGTTCTAAGTTTATTTCATTTGCGGGTTGGCTGATATCTACATTGACAAATATTTTATTGAGATCAAAATTGAATATCGGAGCTTTGCGCCAGGACTCTGATTGCGGATCCGGCCATTTTGCCACATTGTTTTCGGATAATGAATTTGTAAAAGACATAGTTGATTTTTCTTTCTTTTTCGCAGGACAATGTTTGATTTCCTGCCATGCTAAAAAATTGTTTGCTAGATTAGCTTTTCAATACCATTTGCGGTGCGATCCAATCATATCCTTCTTTTTCGATTTTTTTTGCCAATTCAAAATCTCCGGACTTAATGATTTTCCCATTAGCGAATATATGCACATATTCTGGTTGGATCAAATCGAGCAGTCTCTGGTAATGGGTAATAAGGAGCAAAGACATATCAGGTGGACTAAGTTGTTTAATCCCTTGAGAGACCACATTCAAAGCGTCTACGTCCAATCCTGAATCTATTTCATCCAATATCGACAAAGCTGGTTTGAGCATGGCCAATTGCAATATTTCTATTCTTTTTTTCTCGCCACCGGAAAACCCATCGTTAATATAGCGCGAGGTAAATGAAGGATCAATTTTTAAGTCTTCCAGATTTTTTTTGTAAGCTAAGCGAAAATCTCGTACTTGGGTTTCGCCGTGCACTGCATTTACAGAAGTCCGCATAAAATTAGTTAATGTGACACCAGGCACTGCGACCGGATGCTGAAAAGAAACAAAAAGCCCTTTGCGAGCTCGTTCATGGGTAGGCAGTTCGGTAATGTCTTCTTCTTTGAAAAATATCCGTCCAGATTCAATTTTGTAGCTTGGATGTCCCATAATGGCATTGGTCAAAGTACTTTTTCCTGAGCCATTGGGACCCATTAATGCATGAATTTCGTTTTGATGTATCTTTAACGAAAAATCTTGGATTATGGTTGTATCTTGATTGTTGTTTTGATTATCTGGGATAGAAACATATAAATTTTCAATACGTAGAATTTCTTTTTTGTTTGGTTGATTTATCATAAAAAGCTTTTCCTGTAAATTTTAGCCATAAAGGTTTTATTTAAAAATATTAGAAGATTTTTTTTCGGCAAGTCAGAATGGCGGTATTTTCTATTCTTGATCGATAAAATGTAGATAAAATGGTTTTGCTACTAGTTTTTCTTTTTTAGAAAAAAATATGGCTTAAATTCGCAATTATTATTATATTTGTATATTATATTTATTGCAACAATGTGAAGGGAAGAGTATATGACAGTACATAAGGTGATTGTTATTGGGGCAGGTCCTGCAGGTTATACAGCAGCCATTTATGCGGCACGGGCAAATTTGGAGCCTGTTCTGATTGAAGGTATCCAGCCAGGTGGACAATTGATATTAACGACGGAAGTAGAAAACTATCCTGGTTTTCCAAAGGGAATTATGGGGCCTGAACTGATGGATAATATGCGGGAACAAGCTGAAAAGTTTGGCACTAAAATGATTGGTGCTCATGTTGGGAAAGTCGATTTTAGCAAAAAGCCTTTTACTGTGGAGGCTGATGGAAAAACTTTCCAGGCTCATTCCATTATTTTGGCTACGGGCGCGTCCGCGAGATGGCTTGGTTTGGAATCAGAAAAAAATTTCATGGGTCGCGGAATAAGTGCTTGTGCGACTTGTGACGGTGCCTTTTTCCGCGATAAAGAAGTCATTGTGGTGGGCGGTGGCGACACTGCTATGGAAGACAGCATTTTTTTGACAAAATTTGCAAAAAAAGTGACGATTG
>CAZCVM010000169.1:0-1032 GCA_964501965.1 uncultured Leptospiraceae bacterium
CAGTCAGGGTTTCTTGAAAGATTATAATGTGAAGGACAAAGATATCATTGGCAAGCATCATTATGAAGTTTTCCCGGATATTCCCGACAAATGGCGGGACACGCATCAGCGCGTGCTGCGCGGCGAAATATTGCGTTCACAAGGGCCTGATCAGTTTGTCCGCAACGATGGTTCTGTTATTAGCACGGAATGGGAATGTCGTCCCTGGTTTGATTTGCAGGGGAATGTAGCCGGAATGGTGATTTATACGGAAGTCGTTTCCCAATAATCCAACCCACAATTTTTAGAGAAAACAGTGTCTTCTTTCCATTTTGCCGCCAAAACCTATGGTCTACCATAGGTTTTTATGGCAAAATAAACGCAAAATAAAAAAAAATACGTCACTATTTTCTGTTTCAATCGTATTAAATGGTATATAGCGGGATTTCTTTTGAATTAAGAAATATTGATTTTTTCTATATTTTTTTTTCATTAGGGAAGGTTCCCTAAAGAGTAATGTGTGTAGGATTTTTATTATGAAAAAGCAAGCCATAAAATCAATTTTTTCTTTCATAACCTGGCCGACCTGGCTTACAACAGGAGCAGTGCTCGGGTTGTGGGTGTTGATTTTTGTGATAAATACTTCTTGTGTGCAAAAACCAGAAGAGGTTGTCAAAGGTACGGAAACGGTCGGAGAGATAACTACCTCTGACACTATCACTGGCGATGATGATGATGTAACCAGCACTACCGAAGATCCGCCAGCACAGGCAGATCCAACGGTGACTCCGCCAGATACTCAGTCTGTGACTACTTCTGGTGCGCATGGATTGACGATTCTTTTTACCCAGGATATGGACAAAACCAAAGCGGAAACAAAAGCCAATTATGTGATCAATGGGTTGACCGTAGTTTCTGCTACTCTGGACTCAGCCAATCCTCGCAAAGTGCAGTTGGAGACCTCGATACAGCAAAAAGTGACGTATACATTACTCATGGTCAATCTTACCAATACAAGCAATGTTTCCATTTCAGGCGGCGGCATTTACCGTC
>CAZCVM010000169.1:1042-5843 GCA_964501965.1 uncultured Leptospiraceae bacterium
CCGTCAATTTCAAGGCGCGGAATTGGTGGAAGCAAATATTACCTGGAAAGATCCATTGGATATGGTTACTACTATATCTGCGCCATTGACCAATCCCGGTCATAATAATAATGAAATCTATGTAGTTGTCAGCGGTTCCAATATTGTTTCTTATAAATATCAAATAGACAGCGCAAGCGTTTCCGAAGAATACAATGTTTCTACACCCATAAATATACCCGGACTGGGCGAAGGAAGCCATACATTGAAAGTCTGGGGCAAGCACGCCAATGGAGATTGGCAGGAAACCAGTTATCCGACCAGCCATACTTGGTCACAGGATACAGTCGCGCCGGTAGCTCAGTTTGTCGGCGGCACTTTGCCATCGGATCCGACAGATTCCCAAACAATCAATGCTTCTGTTACCGGAACCAGTGTGGAGAAATATTATTACAAATTTTCTTTTGAATCCAGTTGGTCCGGGCCTTTTTTGAAAAATATTCCCATTCAAAACGGCATTCCTTTGCCGGAAGGGCCTGTTTCTGTTGCCATTCGCGGGATGGATAAAAGCGGCAATATTCAATCGGAAGGCAGTGCTACTACCTATACCTGGGTAATCAACGCGAGCGCGCCATTTTCCAAATTGGATGGGACAAGCCTGCCACCGGCATTATCCAATCAAACCAGTGCGACAATTTATGTGACAGGCGACAATGATGTGACTCATTACAAAGGAAAAATTTTTGAAGCAGATAATTGCGATACCATGATCAATGACTTGACCGTAGATTTTAATGATGGGAATTATCCAGAAATAGCTATTGGGACTCCAATAACGAAGACCGGAATGAGCGGTCCAGGTTCTGGCAGGCAGTACATCGTTTGCGTGATTGGCAAAGATTCATTGGGTAAATGGCAGACATTGTCCGCCGGAACCATAACAAAGTCAACCTGGATTGTGGACACAGACGGAATGCCCGCGACCATTAACTGGGCCAGTCCTTTTAGCAATCCAGGCACCACCAGCCAACAAGATTTTACTTTTGAGATGAGCGGTGATGGTGTGGCCAGTTATGGTTATGGTGTTGTGCCGACCGATGGTGCAGATTGCTCGTCAATAGACCAGGCCGACTACACAAGCCGTGAAACCGCGATTGATACAGCATTGACATTGAACGGTTTGTCCGGCAATCCGCAAAAAACATATACATTGTGCGTCAAAAGCAAAGACGGTGTGGGCAATTGGCAGAATGTGGCCACAGAAACAAGCTGGACTGTGGATTTGGTTCCGCCCAGCTCCAATCCTAACATTAGCTCTTCCGGTTCCCATACCAGTTTAGCCATTACCTTTACCTGGCCCAATACAGAAGCGGATTGGGCTGGCTACCGCATCCAAGTATCCAAAAGCACAGATTTCAGTACTGCGTCCAATATTGTGGCAGACGCAATGGTGGACCGCGCTAGCGGAGCCAATACCACCTTTACTTATGCGGTAAATCCGGCTGCTGGAGCAAGTTATTATGCTCGCGTCAAAACCCGCGACGCGCAAAACAACTGGCATGCGGGATGGGGTAATGGCAGCCTCGAACACTATGTAGTAGGGCATATCAGCGGATCTGTTTTTGATCAGGTCAATAGCTCCACCAAAAGCCCGATCAATGGTATCACTGTCAAAGTGTTCGATATGGCTGGAAATGATTTGACTGGTAGTTATCCGGCAGTGGTTACAGCCAATGACGGCAGCTCAGATGGAGTATTTACGATAAACAATGTGCGCATCGGTAAAACCGCGTATCAACTGCGTTTTGAAGGAACCGGATACAGACCAACCACAAAACGCAATGTGACCATTCAGGCTGGTACCACTTTGTCTGCTGGACAGAATCTGGTTGTTTCCACTAGCCTAACAACCAACCGGACGATCAGCGGCAAAGTTATTGATGGCAATGACGGATGGAAATTGGGTTATGCGGAAGTGAAGCTGATAAATCCAGATGGCTCAACTCGGACTACTACAAGGTCAACATATAGCGGAACCAATTGTGATAATCCAGCAGCAGTGGGTGATCCTCCCAATAATTTACCCAAAGCAAAATTTGATTCTGCCAAAACTTGTGGAAATTTTTCTTTTACCAATGTGCCTCCTGGTGTCTATTCAATAAAAATCACCGGAGACAGTTGGGACAGCGGCAATAAAGTGTATTATGATTTGGAGCAGGATAATGTTGCCGTAAGTAGTGCTAATAAAAATGTGAGTGGACTTCCGATCATTGAAACCATGACAGAACCCAATTTTAAGGTGATCATTACCTGGGGAAGCGCGACACCAAAAGATTTAGACTTTCATGTAACCGGTACAGCCACTCCTCCGATGACCGGAAGCCATGATACCTGGAATGGAGATTCATGTACTTTTCCTAATTATTGGGGATATGATCCAGGATATGGTCGTGACCATTTGTTTCATGTCTGGGCTGCCCGGCCAAATGTCGGCTTAAGCTGGCAACAGCAATTTTCCGCAAAGGATTCTATTTATATAGAACCAGGAACTACTGCTTACAATGGAGATAACTATTTCCCGATGAGTCCGGCAGCTACCACTGCCTTGGTGCAGGATGCCAATAGCGGCTTTGGACCGGAAACGATCAATTTTCTTTCTGGTTATAAAAATGGGACGTATTGGTTTACGGTCTTTAACTGGGGTTATTGGTATTATAATTACTACGGATATAATGATACTACGAGGGTTGCTGAAGGCTGGGATAGAGCGGACAATATTGCGATTCGTATTTATAGTGCCAAGGGTTTAGAATTGGAAATTCCTTTTCCTGTGGATCAGACTTCTCATTATATCAATGAGTCGGGAGATTCGGATTTAGATGGGGATCCTTTGCATACAGGGGATGGAGTAACCCCCACTCAGAAAGAATTTTGGCGGCCATTTAAAATGGTGATTACTGGTCCAGGTACTGCAGGGCGACAGATCACAGTGACACCAGCTGCATCAGCTTTTAAGAACCTGAAAGATAAATCTCAAGCTAGTGTGCGGGATAATTCTCGCTGTGATCAGATTTGGTAAAGGAGGCAAAAAAATGAAAAAATCAACACAAATTTTCTACGCTTTATTTATGGTTTCCCTTTTTGCCTTTGCTTCCTGCTCTGGTGAAGGTTTTTCTATGCTTACTGGTGAGCCGCCGTTTTTGGCCAATGAATTTACCATTACCAAATCTGAGGCTACTGGCAATACTACTGTGACATTGACTTTTAATAAACCGATTGATCCGGCTACACTGAGTCAGGCAACGATCAGTGTGGACAATGGACTGAATGTTTTATCCAGCGTGGCTGGCAGTGCGGCAGAACAGTTGGTTTTGACCACTTCTCCGCAGAAAAATCAGAAATACACGGTTTCTGTCATCGGTCTCACTACGCCGGATGGCGAAAAACTGACTGGCGGCACAGCCAGGGGTAGTTTTATCGGGTTCAATACTTTTGCTTTGACCAAAATCGAAAATCTGGGCAATACCACAGTGCGCTTGACTTTCAACCTACCCGTATCTTCTGCTTCCATAGATAGCTCTGTTGCAGCAGATGCTTACAGTTTTGATAATGGATTGAGCGTCACTGCAGCCGCAGCTGGCTCCCATAGTCAGGAAGTGATGCTAACCACAACAGCGCAAACGAAAGACACAGAGTACACTCTGGAAATATCCAAATTGACCACAGAAGACGGAGAGGGTATAAAGGATGATAAAGCCATAGCAAAGTTCAAAGGAAAAAATCCAGTTCAAGCCAAATTTTTGACCAAGCCTGATCCGTTTGGCAATGATGTAAATTTTTCTTTTACTCTGGGCGGAGACTATGGCTCACCAGCCAAGTATCGTTTTAAGATAGTCCAATGGGATGGCAGCGCGGAAAGCGATGTGCCGGATGATTCCAATCGCGAAATCACATCTCCGGGAACAAGCTGGCCGAGCGGCTGGTCCGATACTGCTGATATCGGTACCAGTATCCAGGGAACATTGCCCAATACTGCCGCAGGTGACAAAGACACCTATCGGATTTACGCCATTGTGCAGGATAGCTATGGCACCTGGCAAAGCGTATCCACAGCAACAATGTATGAATGGTCAGTGGACAATGCCGCACCAGAAGCGGCCAAGTTTACAGATAAACCCACTTCACCGACCAATTTTACTGCTGTGGCCATTTCTGTGGGTGATAACCTTTGCAGTGAGACAGATCCAGTGAATACTCCACCATGCAATGACTCAGGAGATGTGGTTTATTATAAATATTCGGTGAGTGAGGACGGAGGAAGTACCTGGTCGCCCGCGGACTGGGCCAGTGCACCGAAAAAAAACGCGAGCGAGAACATTATTCTGACCGGACTAGAAGACGGCAAAACATACAAAGTACGCATGATTGTCGCGGATTTTGCTGAAAACTGGCAGACAAATACTGGACCTGACCATGACGATTATTATACTAATAATCCAACGCAGGAATATTCTTTTACAGTGGATACAACCGCTCCAAGTGCCGAGTTTTTGAGCGGCCAGCCGCCCACGCCTAAAAATTCGCTAAATACGATTTCCATTCAAATCAAAACAGCCGATGCGGATAAATACAAATATAAATTGACCGGGCCCAATAACGCGATTTTGCTTTATCAGGGAGAGTGGAGCCCTGAGCTGGATCCAGCAACAACGGATATAAATGAAACAAACCTGGCCAGTGCCGGAGCAGGTACTTATAATTTGTACGTTGTTGCCCGGGACGCGGCAGGGCACCGTTGCCATTGAAACGGTCAACGCCGCTG
>CAZCVM010000170.1:0-3412 GCA_964501965.1 uncultured Leptospiraceae bacterium
AGCAAAACGCCTTCTTCACCGTATTTGGCAAAAGTATAATAATCAAAAAAGGAATCATCCACCGGATTGGAATCAATCTTGACATCTCCGGTATGTATCAAAGTGCCAATGGGCGTTTCAATTGCCAAAGCCAGGCATCCGGCAATACTATGATTGACATTGATAAACTCTACTCTAAATTGCCCCAATGTCATCCGGTCTCTGGGCTTGACTTCATGCATCAATTGATCTCTATCAAGCTTAAATTCTTTGAGTTTATTTTTTATCAACCCGAGAGTCAACCGTGTACCGTAAACCGGTATCTTAAAATCCCGTACCAAATACGGAATCGCGCCAATATGATCTTCATGACCATGGGTCACCAATAATCCCTTGATTTTTTTCTTATTCTGGTGCAAATAAGAAAAATCAGGAATAACAATGTCCACTCCCAACAATCCGGGCCCGGGAAACTTCAATCCGGCATCAATAATAATAATATCATTGCCGTATTCCAAAATCAGCATATTTTTGCCAATTTCTCCAAAACCGCCCAGAGGAATAATATTCAATTTTTGTTCTTTCATTTCCATATTATCCTGCTTAAAATATTGCTAATTGATTTTTTTCCCAATGGTTGTGACCGCGTATTGTTGCTTGGAGAACAAACCGTCTAGCACTTGAAACAAATCCGTCATTTCTATTCGCTCAATTTTTTGAACCATATCCTGTATAGAAAAAATCTTATTGTTGATAAGGTATTGCCGCGCGTTGCGGTTCATTCGATTTTCTGTGGATTCCAAAGACATCATCAAATTGATTTTCATAAAATTTTTTGCTGCTTTCAATTCATTGGGCCGCAAGCCTTTGCTCATCAATTGTTTCAAAAGTGTCATTGTTTTATTTTGCAGATCATAAAACCTGGCAAAATCCGTTGCTCCGGCAATATTCCAAACACCTACATCACTAAACCGTAAAGAAGAACTGGATATATGGTAGCACAAACCGCGTTTTTCCCGAATTTCTTGAAACAGCATAGAGGATTGGTTGCCGCCCACAATAATATTGAACAAATCTAAATGCAAACTTTCTTTGGTGCCATAAGGAAAACCAGGGAAAGAAAACACAAAATGCATTTGCTCCAAATCACGTTCATGGTGCTCGGTTGTATAATGAACGGTTATGCTTTTATTGGATTTGTTTTTTTTGCCGGGAGTTTTTTTTCTCACTCCCGAAGATGTATTGATATAAGGCAATATTTTTACTAATTCCTTTTCTAAAATATCCATAGACGGATTTTGCTCCATTGGGCCTACCATAGAAAAAAGAATATTGCCTGAATGAATAACTTTATGATAATAGGCCAATAGTTTATCTTCGGCTATAGAACTGACCGATTCCATATTTCCCAATTCACTATGAGCCAAACCGCTTCCGGCAAACAATTTTTCAAAAAGAAAATCGATCAAAAAATCATCAGGCGAATCCTGGTACATTTTGATCTCTTCAAGAACTACACTGATTTCACGCGATATTTCCCTAGGCAAAAAATGAGGAAAAAAAACTATTCCCAGCAATAACCTTATGCCCCTGGCCAATAGGTCCGGCGTAAATGTTCCAAAGAATACTGTGTGTTCTTTGGATGTATAAGCATTGACATATCCGCCCAATTGATCTATTTTTTTTGCCACTGCTTTGGGACCGGCCCCGGGCATTGCCTTGAAAAGAATATGTTCCAGAAAATGGGCATACCCGATCTCTTTGTTCGTTTCATAACGGGAGCCATTGCGAACCCAAATACCAAAGGTCACGGTTATGGCCGATGGTATGGATTCATACAAAATATCAAAACCATGAATTCTTTGTTTAGAAATAACAAAAGATTGCACTAAACCTCCGTCAATCCCTATTCTGTATCCAAGGCGTCTTTGCGAGATAGGTCAATCTTTCCGCTGCGATCAATCCCGACTATTTTTACTCGTACTTTCTCGCCTTCTTGGACCACATCCGTAACTTTGCGTACCCGATGCTTATCCAATTTGGAAATATGGCACAAGCCTTCTTTACCAGGAGTTATCTCAATAAACGCGCCGTATTCCATCACTTTTTTGACGGTTCCTTCATAAAATGTGCCAACTCGCAGCTCTTCTGTGGAGCTTTGTATCAATTCAATAGCCTTGCTGCTTGATTGCGCATTTGTGGCAGCTATGGTCACTACTCCACTATCTTCGATATTAATTTCCGCACCGCTTGCTTCGATAATGGCTCGAATATTTCTACCTCCTGGGCCAATGAGTTCGCCAATTTTTTCCGAGTTGATTTGAATGGTGGTAATCCTGGGTGCGAAATCCGACAAATCATCTGCTGGTTTGGGAATAGCATGGGTCATTTTTTCCAAAATAAACAGACGGGCTTCCTTTGCCTGATGCAATGCCTGCCGCATAATTTCAAATGTGATGCCTTCCACTTTAATGTCCATCTGAAAGGATGTAATACCTGTTTTCGTGCCAGCTACTTTGAAATCCATGTCACCCAAATGATCTTCTGTACCGGAAATGTCCGTCAACACCGCAAACTTCTCTTCCTCGCCCAATACTAATCCCATTGCCACACCAGCCACAGTATCCTTAATCGGTACTCCGGCCTGGGCCATAGCCAGACAACCACTGCATACAGATGCCATAGAAGATGAACCATTGGATTCCAATATTTCTGAAACCAAACGAATGGTATACGGAAAATTTTTCATGTCCGGCACAATGTTTTCCAGAGCGCGTTCCGCTAAATAGCCATGGCCGATTTCTCTTCTGCCCGGGCCAATATTGCGTCCAGCTTCACCCACGCTAAATGATGGAAAATTGTAATGCAGCATAAACTTTTTGGAAGAATCTCCTTCCAAATCATCTGTCCGCTGCGCGTCACCGGAAGTGCCAAGAGTGACCACTCCCAAACTCTGCGTTTCGCCCCGCGTGAACAAAGCTGAACCATGAGTTCTTGGCAATATGCCCAACCGAATGTCAATATCTCTGACTTCTGTCAGACTTCGTCCGTCTACCCGTATTCCCTTGTCCAGAATCGCCTGACGCACAATGTCTCTTTCCAAATCATGCAAGTATTCTTTGGCAATGCTTCTTTTGTCATTGTCTTCTTCATCAATATCATCCAAAATACTTTGCACGACTCTATCAATGGCTTCATTACGAGCCAATTTATCTGAAATAAAACAAGCTTCGGTCAGAGGTTCCCATGTTTTGGAGCGCAGCTCTGTTAAAAAATCTGTCTCTTTATTGTCTTCTTCCATGGTATATTTTGATTTACCAAGTTCCTGCGCCATGTCTTTTTGGAGGGCGCAGAGTTTTTGGATAAATTTGTGCGCGAACTCCACAGCTTCAATCATCTCTTCTTCAGAAACAAATTTGCTTACGCCTTCTAT
>CAZCVM010000170.1:3422-5842 GCA_964501965.1 uncultured Leptospiraceae bacterium
GTACCCGCCACAATCAAATCCAAATCACTTTCTTCCAATTGAGCAAAGGAAGGATTCAAAACAAATTCATTTTGAAGCCGACCGACCCGCACGCCCGCGACCGGGCCATGAAAAGGAACTTCTGAAAGCATCAACGCAGCAGAAGCACCTGTCAATGCCAAAACATCCGAGGTTTTATTTGGATCCAGGGATAAAACCTGGGTCATTATCTGTACTTCATTTAGAAATCCTTCTGGAAAAAGCGGGCGCAATGGTCGATCGATCAACCGGGAGTTCAGAACTTCTTTTTCCCTGGGTTTTCCTTCCCGTTTGACAAAGCCGCCGGGAATGCGTCCAGCCGCATAAAACTTTTCGCGGTATTCGACTGTTAATGGGAAAAAACTTTGTCCTTCCCTGGCCTCTTTGGCCATTACTACTGTACACAATACCACGGAATCTCCGGATTTGACAATGACAGAACCGCCTGCTTGTTTAGCCATAAGGCCGGTCGATACCTCAATATGATTGTTATCATCCAAATCTATCTTAAATATTTTTTCATTACTATTCATAAAATTTCTTACAATGTTTGCACTATTGTCCAATGCAAACCCTTTCTTTTTTATCTTAATTTATTTTATTCAGAATCAATTTCTTAGTCAAACGCCCAGTGCTGTAGAACGTATTGCAAGCTATTCATTCGCAACCAATGAGACATTGTGTTTCGTTTCAACAAATTGATAAAAAGGCATGAATCCTCTTCATCAATTTGCTTATATACACTAGACTATTATGGTTTTTTAGATGCCTTATACCTGAAAGGGAAAGACTGAAATAACCATCACAGCGGACTTAAACGAAAAAAACAAAGTATTCCCTAAAAGTTCTTAGTAGAAATAAATTTATTGCCAATGCAGTGGGCTTTTCAGGCTGTCCTATTTGCGTATACCTAGTTTTCCGATTATATCACGGTAACGATGTATATTCTTTTTTTGCACATAATCCAGCAATCTTCTCCGCTGACCAACAAGTTTCAATAAACCGCGTCTCGAATGAAAATCCTTTTTGTGCGACTTAAAATGATTGTTGAGATCATTAATCCTCGCTGTCAATAAGGCGATTTGCACTTCCGGAGAGCCAGTATCATTGGAATGAATCCGGTTGTCGTCAATAATTTGTTTTTTCTGATCTGTAGTTACCAATTTTTTCCTCCAAATAACTATATACTGTTTATTAGTTCTTTTTTTCTATATTTTCTATATTTTCTGTTTTTTGAATTTAACTTCACTCGCCTTTGCGTCAAAGACTTTCCGGTAGTTTAGGGTCAAGAAACACTTTCAAGTTAGTAAATTCCCCCAATACGCTGTTATTTTGGCAATCCTTTTTTTGTTTTTGGCCAATATTGCAGTCTTTATTGCCCAAAATAACTTTTTTCGGATTTTTAAGCTCCGCAGCAGCTACCATTTTGTAGTCCATACTCAAAAAAAATACTCTATTTTCAATGCCTGGCCTGTCTTTTTTGGGCCCAGATCGTGACCTTTGAGACCAGGACCAATCATTTTGCCTCAAAAGCATGGTATTGCCATTTTCTATTTTTTTTACCATTTCTGGAGGCACAATAGTATACGCCCCCATTTCGGCAATATCCATATCTGCTATCTTTGCTCTCTCTATCCTGGACGGTTCTTTTTCCAAATCCATCAGCCTAGCTGCCTGCTTTACCGGCCATGGCCCGATTTTGCGTCTGCGCAACTGTACTGTGACGCCGCCTGCATCGATTGTTTGGCCTATATCACGCCCCAAAGACCGAATATATGTTCCAGAAGAAACATGAGCCAAAAACCGAACTCTGGCATTTTCTCTCGCCAAATAGCGCAGATTATAAATATGTATCTGCCGTGTTTTACTCTGCGCAATATTTGCTGCCTGGTTTGGCGAATGCCGGACTCGCTGTATATCAGACAAACGTTTCCCCTGGTATTTGAGTGCGCAATATATGGGCGGAGTTTGCCAGATATGTCCTATAAATTTTTGCAATTGCTTTTGCAAAATATTTTTACTGCATATACTGTCCCAGGGTTTATCAAAGATATCTATGGACTCACCCTCCGGATCCAAAGTATCATTCGCAATAGAAAAATCTACGGTAAAATCATAGACTTTGTCCATTTTCAATAAATATTCCAATAAACGGGTATGCACTCCCACTGCCACCAACAGCAAACCTGTGGCAAATTTATCCAGTGTGCCGCTGTGACCGATTTTTTTTACGCGGTAAATTTTTTTCATTTTTTGCAGTACTTGCTGGGAAGTAAAACCAGCTGGTTTATCTATTAAGTATAAGCCGGAATGCAATTGCGGTTTATCCGTTGTTTGGTTCATAAAGATTCAATTTGAAAATTCCATTTTTTTGCGGGAGTTTTATTTATTGAGTAATGATG
>CAZCVM010000171.1:0-5838 GCA_964501965.1 uncultured Leptospiraceae bacterium
GCATGATTCCGATTATTTTGCTGGTCTGCCGGGAGGATTTTCCATTTTTATTTTTTCTGCTATGGCAACAATGGATATGCTTTTAGCTGGTTTATTGGATAGTTGGCCCCAGGAGCGGGAACATGGTGCGGCCAGACAATTGTACAAAAAATATAAAAAAAAGCTATTGGATACTATTTTACAGATAACTCCCATGGATGTGCAAATGAGTAAAGCATTGTGGCAAACAGCTCATAGCAATGTATTCGGCTTTAGAAAAATATTGCTTGAAGCGGGTAGTGAATTTGCGTGCATCAAAGATCCAGCAAAAAAGGTCCCGGTTGTTGCCCTGGTAGGAGAAAACTATGTGCGTCAGGATCCCTTTAGCAATGATTTTATTGTTGATCGTTTGCAAAAATATGGCATAAAAATAAAATTTGCTCCTTTTACCGAATGGCTTGAATATACAGATTTTTTTAGCCGTTTGGAAGGAATCAATATTGGTTTAGGCGCACAAATGACTACATTTGTGCAAGACCGGATACTAGCGCAAACATATAGTATAATGCAAAAAAAACTTGGATGGCAGCCAAGGTTGAATGTTAAAAATATTGTTCGCGAAGCAAAACCTTATGTGCGGCAAAATTTTATTGGTGAAACAGTGTTGACTTTGGGGGGGCCGTTGCATGATTGGCGTTTTGGTAATATTGACGCAGTAGTCAGTGTGGGGCCATTGGAGTGTATGCCCAATAAATTGGCTGAAGCTCAATATTTTCATATCGGACAAAATGAAGGCCTGTTGTCCTTGACTATCCCGTACAATGGTGATCCAATCGATGAATCCATTATAGAAAATTTTGCTTATGAAGTCAAAGAACATTTCGCGCAAAAACAATTAAAAGAAAAAGATTTGTTGCATTCTGCTTCATTGTTTAAGTACTTTACCAGTTTGTAACTTTTAACACCAAAGGTAATATAAAGGTAATATAATGATCAAAAAATTATTCTATTCTGTTTTAGTTTTTTTTGTCATGGGTACTTTTTTGCTTTACAGTAAAAGTAAAGCCAAATTTATCCATAAAAATTTATTGCAAGTTATTGCTTATGCCAAAGGATCAGCACGCGGCAATCAAACTCAGAAACGCATTCAATGTTTTGAAGCAGGTAAAATTATTGCTCAAGCTAGGGCAATAAAAATTTTGGAATCCAAGAGTTGGCCGAATGTGAAAATGATTCGCAACCCAAAATCCTTTTCCAAGAAAAAGGTATATGGCATTATTCGGGGCGGATATTTATACAAAACCAGTTACAATAAATATTCCAATCGTTGTACTGTGGTATATAGAATTGCGCGCGAAGAAAAGAAGGCCCCTCAAAAAAATAAACCATAATTTTGTTCTCAAAAAAATGGCTTTATTGTGTCCAATTATTTAAATGATGAAGGCGATGTTTTTTTTTGCCGTTATCCTAATAAAATGATTTGGGAATCACTTGCCAACACAAGCAATGCAAAAAAAACTGTCACAAAAATTAAATATTGAGGCACAAAAAGAATGATTCGATTTGCCAAAAGAAAACCGAGCTTAATAGAATCCATTGTTCCGGTACTGATGCTAATAATTTTTTTGATCGGCAGTGTATTCATTTTCGGGGATGATGCTACTTCCGGGCCCAGCCAGGTGGCATTGATGGCAGCTGGGGCTATTGCCGCGATTTTTGCCATGATACAGGGAACCACTTGGCAGGAATTGGAACATTCAATATTAAAAAGTATCGGTTATGTGACGCAAACATTTTTGATTCTAATTTTGGTTGGTTCATTGATTGGTACATGGATACTTGGCGGAATTGTGCCTACTCTTGTGGTTTGGGGGTTGAAGATATTGTCCCCGGAAATATTTCTTTCAGCAACTGCGATCATTAGCGCGTTGGTGGCATTGGCTACAGGCAGTTCCTGGTCAACGGCTGGAACCATTGGTATAGCATTGATGGGAATTGGTATGACAATGGGCATACACCCGGGTATGAGTGCGGGAGCAGTTATTTCTGGAGCATATTTTGGAGACAAAATGTCTCCTTTTTCAGAAACTACTAATTTGGCTGCCTCCATGGTTGGTACAGATTTGTTTGTCCACATTAAACACATGCTGTATACAACTGTGCCAGGAATGATTATTTCTTTGCTTCTTTTTACGTTTATTGGATTTTTTTTGGATACATCAGGGTTTAATCCGCAAAAAATAGATAAAGTCATATCTGCCATTAATGGCAAATTTGATACATCTTTATATATGCTAATCCCGATGCTCATTCTTTTTTTTATGGTATCCAAAAAAGCTCCGGCGATTCCGGCTTTGCTGGTAGGTAGCATTATGGGTATAATTATGGCTATTCTTTTTCAAGACAATGTTGTGACAAAATTTGCCAAATCGCCCGATTATTCTTATTTATTTGCGTCCATTAAAAGCGGTCTTAAAGTTTCAGCTATGGGTTATGTGTCCAAAACTGGGGTTGCTGAAGTAGACAATTTATTGTCTCGCGGCGGAATGCTGTCTATGTTGCCGACAATTTGGTTGATTATGTCCGCTATGTTTTTCAGCGGCATCATGGAAGGAAGCGGTATGCTTCAGCGCATTGCGGTTGCTATTTTGAGCGTTGTCAAGGGTACAGGCAATCTTATTTTTGCGACCATAGGAACCACTTTCTTTATGAATTTTACCACATCTGATCAATATATGTCAATTGTTATTTCAGGCCGAATGTATCAGGCTGCTTATAAAAAGGAAGGGCTTCATCCAAAAAATCTGTCGCGGGTTTTGGAAGATGGGGGGACATTGACATCACCGTTGATCCCATGGAATACCTGTGGTGCGTTTATGGCTGCCACATTGGGAGTGGCTACCATCACCTATCTACCGTTTGCATTCTTAAACTTGATCAATCCAATAATTTCGATTTTTTATGGCTATACAGGTATTACGATTACACCGCTGGATAAGGATGATCAACAAATAGTAGATCATCAAGATGATTCTGATTTATTATGATTCATGATTTCCCTGTTTTTGTAAATTTTTAATAGTATAGGATTATATCGGGATAATAAAATGAAAAAAACAACTTGACAGAGACGGCTATGATATTTGGTGTTTTTTATTATTATTATGCAAAAATGGCGAATTAAAATATCATTTCTTTTGGCTCTGGCTTTGATCAGTCTGAGTGTGACACCAATTTCTTTTGTGCATATACACTCGGGATCGGGGCAAGTTCATCTTGAGCATATATCCCATAGTCATACAGAAAATCCCTATGAAATGACATTGGCTATGGGTGCTCAAGGTGGCAGTCTCTTAGACTTAATAAGCGGCCATTCTTGCAATGGGAAAAGTCTTTTAGAATATGTTTTTCATGGGGCCAACTTTCATATCCCAAGTATGAATTTTATTTACCACGCTGTTGTACATACCCCATGGAGTTTTTACTCTACTAAAAAAATCTCTCTGTCATTTTTGTTTTATGCTGTGTTGCCTTTGTCGCAGCATCTGTCCTTGGGAATTTTTTCCAGGGGTCCCCCTCCTCGTATTTAATTTTTATTCACATAAACTTAAAATAGACTCAAAATCAATTCAAGCTAGATAAACCTGTGTGTAGTTTTGGTTGTGAGTAAATTAATCAGAATTCGAGTTTTGTTCCACAAAAAGAATAATGCTCTAGCATGGATTGGTCTTTTATATCATTTTATGTCATTACTGCAAAAGGTTTTTACCAATCCTCAATGTTTTTTGGAGGTATTTATGCATAAATATATAATTATCTTTTTATTTTTTTTATTATTGAATGGTCAGTATTTACAGGCAAGAACAAGGCAAATGTATTCTATTCAGGACTTAGTAAAAAAAATGGATACTCATCATCCTGATTTGATTCAGTTGCGCATGCAGCAAAAACAATTGCAAGCAGATATGCGGACCGCCCGTGAAATACCTAATCCTGAGCTCAATACAAAAGTTTTATCTGGAACGGATCAATTCGCTCCTGGAGGCGAGTATTCTTTGATGCAAAGTATCCGTCTTGGGGGCAAATCACAGGCTCTGATTAAGCACGCCAGTGTCAGGCAAAAGCTGTTCAGGGCCAATTATCAATTGGCCCGTCTGAATAAAACAAAAGAACTGATTCTCCTTATCCGCCGCATACAACAAATAACTGAAGAATTGGCAAACATAGACGAAAGTATCGCAACCTTCCGCAGATTAGTTGAAAATTACAGACGTCTTCCGAGACTTTCGCCAAACAAGAAAACCGTTCAAGACTTGTATATATCACTTATTTCAGAAAATACAATGACACAAAATGCGTTACGCAACAAACGCAATGAAATGGTCAGCCGATTGCAATTCATCATAGGTGTGAAAAATATTTCTCATGCGGACATCAAGCCTCTGCGGCTGCAATGGCCGAAAAAACAGGCTTGGCAGGGCAGGGGCCCGTTATTAAAAATGGCTGAGCTGGATATCAACCAAGCCCAGGCGCAATTAAATATGACCCTGTCCAGGATGTGGCCGGACTTGAAGGTCGGCCCCGTGTTGCAGCATGACCCGGGCGGAGGAGCATCGTCACTGCAGACAGGTTTTGCATTTTCCATCAACCTTCCTTTGTACCATAGAAATAACGGCATTCATGAAAAGGCTAAGTATATACTGCAATGGAAACAAAAACAATTGCTCATTGTACGCCGCCGAGTTCATCTTATGCATAGTTCTATGCGTCAGAGTTATCAAAGTACACGGGCATTATTGCTGTCTATCCAAAAAAAATTGCAGGATCAAACTCAGCATAAACGTTTGCATATTTATATTCGGCGCGGTTTGATTGATCCTTCGATTATCATTGAAGTCCACCGCCAGCACTTGAGTCTTTTACGGACTTATCACCAAAATGAAATGCGTGCCCTTTCTCTTTTATGCAGCCTGCATTCTCTAGAAGGAAAGATATACATAGGAGAAAATAATGAGCAATAAAATAAAAGTCATTTTTTGTATGCCACTCTTAGTTTTAATTTTTGCTTGTGATCATTCCCCAAATCATCAAAACTATGATAATAAAGAAAACCATGCCCATGATAATAATCATGAAAAAAAAATCAAAGAAAAAACACAGAGCGATCAAAACGATGATGACGGTATGACGAGCACAGGAAAAGAATTTGCTGTGGTTCGCGCTGATAAAACAGAGGGTATCCAGTTGTCTGAAACTGCGAGGATAAACATAGGTTTAAAGAAAGGGCAATATATGCCCAGATACCGGCGTGGGTATAATTATTATCTATTGCCGGCCCAAAGTCTTCTTTTTTTTGAAAATCAAACCGCAGTTTATGTGGCAAGGAACCATTGGCTGCGCATGATCCATGTCAAAATTCTAAAAAAATATAAGGATAGTTATTTAGTTCAATGCCGGTATTTCCGCAGTCAAGACAGACTCATTGTGGCTGGCCTTGCTTTATTGCGTTTAACTCATTTAGATGCCTTTGGCGCATCCGGAAATGGGCATAGTCATTAAGCGAATTATGTAAAGGATTTTATTATGATGCAAAAAATTATATCATTTTCTGTAAGGAAAAAATTTCTTATTCTTGGGTTAACATTAATTCTAACTGCAGCCGGAGTTTATGCATTTCAAGCTTTACCCATTGATGCTGTACCTGATATCACCAATGTCCAGGTCCAGGTGATAACGCCTGCAGGTTCATTGACGCCTGAAACTATTGAAACGAATGTGACTTATCCTATCGAAAATGTCATGAACGCAATCCCCAGAGTGGAGGAAGTCCGCTCTTTGACTCGATACGGTTTATCTCAT
>CAZCVM010000172.1:0-2644 GCA_964501965.1 uncultured Leptospiraceae bacterium
AAGCGTTGCTAAGGCATTGCAATTGTTGGGCGGCATAGAACGGTTTGTTTCGCCTGGGCAAAGAGTCTTGCTCAAACCTAATGTGGCTTTTGCGTCGTCGCCAGATTTGGGCGCGACAACACATCCAGATATCATTGAAGAAATGGTACGTTTATGCTATGCGGCAAAGGCTAAACAAGTATGGATCATGGACAATCCCATCAATGATCCAGCAAGCTGTTTTTTGCTAAGTGGTATTGCCCAGGCTGCACAAAACACCGGCGCAAAAATTGTTTATCCCAAAAAAAAATTTATGAGACCTGTCTCCATTGAAGGCGGAAAACTCATACACCGTTGGCCGGTACTTTGGGAACCATTGCAAAATATTGATACTTTGATTGGCCTGGCTCCGCTCAAAAACCACCACCGCAGCGGCGCGTCCATGACAATAAAAAACTGGTATGGACTTCTCGGAGGAAGACGCAATATTTTTCATCAGCAAATACATACCATTATCACAGAATTGGCAGCAATGGTCAAACCTTCTCTCGTTATTCTGGATGCTGTGGATATTATGATGAGCAATGGCCCTACCGGAGGAAGTGTAGATGATCTAAAACCAGGCAATACCATTATTGCCGGTACAGATCAAGTGGCTGTTGATACATTCGGCAGCGGACTATTGGGAAAAAACACATCCGAATTGCCACATTTGGCAAGATCGCAACAGATTGGCGCGGGAACAATGGATTATGAATCATTGCGCCCCATTGTTTACAAATTTTAGCAATTCAATTCATATTTTTAATAATATTTTTAAGGAAAATGCATGAGAAGTACAACCATTCGCCGTATCAGCCAAATTTTCTTTTTTACTCTTTTTCTTTGGTTCATTCTTGTCAGCATTTTAGGAGATAAATTTTGGCAAATCCGTGGTTGGCCGATCAATCTTTTTTTGGAAATGGATCCATTGATTGCTATTGGTACGATATTATCCACGCATACTTTGTACAAAGGACTGGCCTGGGCATTGGTGATTATTGTGCTAACCATATTCTTGGGCCGTTTTTTTTGTTCCTGGGTATGCCCATTTGGTACATTGCACCATACAGTAAGTTATCTGGCACACAAAGACAAACCTGTCAAGGCATTGCGTGAGATCAACCGCTACCGAAAAGGCCAGCGAGTGAAATACATTGTGTTAGTGTTTTTTTTGGTTATGGCTGCCTTCCCTCCCGCTTTCCGCAGTCTGCAAATCGGTTTATTGGATCCCATCGCGTTTTTTACCCGAACTATGAATTTAACTATTTTGCCGTTAGCAGAAAACGCTACTCATATTACAAAATCAGCAAACCAGTATTTTGAAGGAGCCTGGCTTATTTTTTTGCTTTTTGGCACAGCTGTACTTCTCAATCTCTGGCTACCGAGATTTTATTGCAGGTTTGTCTGTCCCCTGGGCGGCCTTCTGGGTATTCTTAGCAAATTTGCCGTATTTCGCATTGGCCGCAATGAAAACCAATGCACGTCCTGCCAGCTTTGTCACCAAAACTGCGTGGGAGGCTGCGAACCTTCGCAAACCATTTATCATACCGAATGTCTGCTTTGCATGAATTGTACACAGAACTGCTCTACCAGCGGGATTCAATACCAAACCCAAAAATCTTCGGCAGGCGAGATCAGTCAGACAGGCGTTAGCAGAAAAGAATTTTTGATCACATTGGGAAGCAGCGTTTTGCTGATCCCGGTGATCCGTTTGGCAGCGACCACTGCCCGCAATTGGTATCACAAAATTGTTCGTCCGCCTGGAGCCATGGAAGAATCACTGTTTCTTGCGCGCTGTATCAAATGCGGCCAATGTATGCGCATCTGTCCTACCAATGTGATCCAGCCGGGGGCTATTTCCTATGGCATTGAAAACTTGTGGACACCGGTAATGAATTTTCGTATCGGTTCCAGTGGCTGCCAGCACAACTGTGTTGCCTGCGGCCAGGTCTGCCCTACAGCAGCTATTCGTCCGATATCTCTGTCCGAAAAATTGGGGACAGATCAGTATGCTGATGAAGGACCCATAAGAATTGGTACAGCGTTTATCGAACGGGGCCGATGTTTACCCTGGGCCAAGAATATACCCTGTATTGTTTGCGAAGAAAACTGTCCGGTCAGTCCCAAAGCTATTTTTACGGACAATTATTTTAGGTCTGTCCCTATCAACAGCAACAACAAATTGTCGCTGCATTCTTTGCCGGTAGAAAAGATAGAATACCTGACAACAGACAAGTCCACAAAGCCAACCGCGCGGATACACATTCAAAATGGAGTGCTGCCTGCTGATAAATTCAATTCAGGTGATTATTATGCAGTCATTGTGTCAAAAAAACATAGCCAAAAACTTCCTACCAAAGCATTTCAATCTTTAGAAAAACACAAAATTGTCAAAAATTCGCAAAACCATATTACAATAAAATTTGCCAATTCTGTATCCCAAAATATTAATAAAATGCAAAACAGCCAAACCAAACAGGATGCAATATTTGTCTGGATATTGGTTCATTTGCAGCGACCATTCATCAGTCTCGAGCATTGCATTGGCTGCGGTATCTGTGAACACGAATGTCCAGTCACGGGCCTGCCTGCCATCACTGTTTCCGCAGAAGGGGAAACCCGC
>CAZCVM010000172.1:2654-5835 GCA_964501965.1 uncultured Leptospiraceae bacterium
GGCTTGGGCGTAAAAATGAAAATGTTCAAAAAAAGGTTAAGGATTTATTAAAAGAAATACAACATAAATTAGCGGACATGGAAAAAAAATTCTTTACTTTTTTAGATACAGTCTACATACATACCAAAAAGGGAGGCCTTATGAAACAAAAAAATCACAACAAAACAATGCATGATGAAAGTACACTGGAAAATCAAAAAGAAAACCAAATCAACCGCAAAGATTTTCTAAAAAGCATTGGTATTGCCGGTCTCGGGGCAGCAGCCGCGTCTGTAGCAGGCTGTAAGCCATCCTCCAATGATTCATCAAATGCAAACGCAAATACACAAAACAAATCCAACAAAGTACCCAAGCGTACCCTGGGCAAAACTGGCGTCAAAGTAGCCAGCCTGAACCACGGCATCATGTACAATTTAACGGAAAACCAGGCAGTTTTGTACAAAGGTTTGCAATGGGGTATTGATTATATTGACACAGCGCATTCTTATGCGGGCGGTGCCAGTGAACTGGGTTTGGGCAAATTTTTGAAAAAAAATCCTCATTTGAGATCCAGTTTATTTATCGCAAGCAAAGCATCTCGCGCAAAAACACCGGACGAAATCGAAGCTCGGCTGCAACTATCTCTAAAAAGAATGAATACATCGTACATAGATTTGTATTATGGGGTGCACGCGCTGAGCGATCCGAAAGACTTGACAGATGAATTGCGCAAATGGGCTGAAAGCGCGAAAAAAAGAAAGCTTATCCGACATTTTGGTTTTACCACGCACAAAAATATGGCTCAATGCTTAATGGCCGGCTCCAAACTGGATTGGATCGATGCAATAATGACTAGCTACAATTTTCGGCTAATGCAGGACAATGCCATACAAGACGGTATAGCTGCCTGCCATGCTGCCAACATCGGCCTGGTTGCCATGAAATTGATGGCATTGCCAGTGCAAACCCAAGGAGACCAGAAATTGGTACGCGAATTTACCAAGAGAGGTTTTACGGAAGGTCAGGCAAAAATCAAAGCCGTTTTGGCGGATGAAAGAATTGCTTCTGTATGTGTGACAATGCCCAGCACTTCCCTAATTGCGACAAATGCATCTGCTGTTTTGGACCGCAAATTGTCCGCAGTAGAACTGGACATTCTCAATCAATACGCAATGGAAACAAATCATAGTTATTGTATGGGTTGCGGTATGTGCGAAACCGCGTTACAACAAGTCCCATATACGAGTGATATTATGCGCTATCTAATGTACTACAACAATTATGGCGAAGAAACCAAAGCACGGACATTATTCAAAGAGATTCCCTACCAGGCACGCCAACGTTTAGCGCGGATGGATTTTCAATTGGCTGAAGCGCGCTGTCCTCAAAAACTGCCTATCGGTACATTAGTTCAGGAAGCAATGACCAAATTGGTTTAATAGTATTATGAAAAAGACCTTACTTCAAATTGGCCTGTTTTTTACCACATTAACAGGTCATTTATTTTTTACCAATTGGCAAACCATTCCGAATATAGAAATACTTCTGGATCAGTCAGCGACGGAATTTATTTTGCTTTATATACAAACGGTGAGCTTTATTCCTGGATTGGCTTACGCGCTAATGGCTTCTTTTGCCGGTTATGCCGGTTACAAAATTGCTCTTCTGCGTTCTGAAAACTCACGGTCAGGCTCAACGAAAAATTCTAAAATCGAATTGCAAGGCATTTCCAAAGTGGCATACTGTCCAGCTCCTTTCATTGTCTGGCGGGGCATTGGTATTGCGAGTTTATTGTTCGCAATTTTGTATTTTGGTTTTGGATTGAATGGTTCCGTGTTTTTTTATTTTTATGTTCAAAAACTAAGTTGGATTTATTCCAGTCTTATTAAACCTTTGTTTCTTCTGATAACGATCATTTCTGTGCTGACCGGATACATTTACATTTGGCGCAAGACAAAAATATTTATTGTTAGATAAATCCTTACTCATTTTTATGATCTTGCTTTAAATTTCTCCAAATTGCCTATTTTTTTGTGCGCCGCACAAAAAAATAGTTGACAAATAGAATTATTGTATTATATTATAAACATTATGGTGCTAATAACCATGATGCTAAAATTATTTGTGAGGGGATTACAATCCATGGAAAAAAATATTAAAGACTTCGTCAATCTTGCAATAGGAATTGTGAAAACAGTTCAAGAAGAAGCAGAAAGACAATACAATGACTTGAAATCTGCAGGAGAAGTTGCGGATGACGATGTCTCCAAAAAAATCAAAAGCTCTGTTGATGATGTTATCAATGCTACATCGCAGTATCAGGAAAACATCACCAGTGTCGTAGGCCAGCTTTCCGATCAAATCAACACTGCACTGGCTAAACTGAATCCAAACATGGTGACAGAAGATGTCAAAGCCAAATTGGAAGAGCTTAGTAAAATGGCCACAGAGGTAATTGACAATGTAACAAAGAGCAGCTCTCAAGCTCCGGCTAAACCAGCAGCAGCTCCCAAAACAGCCACAGCTCCGAAAACTACTACCTCCGCCTAATCCAAATACTCTCACACGCTTAACACACAAAAAAACCGTTTTGTGCTCACGCCAAAACGGTTTTTTTTATATCTATAGCTTTTTTAAAATAGTTTTTTTTTGCATTTTGTCTCATTTTAGGAAGCGTCTAGTCGCCCCAAGGAGTCTAAATGCGGTTTGAGAACCCAGGGACGATTTGGGCCACAGGGACAGACCCCGTTGCCCGGAGACGATTAAACTGTGAGTCAGGGACTGGGCCAGGGACAGACCCTTAGATTTATAATAATAAAGGAAGTAATAAAGGAAGGGTCAAAGGAAGGGTCTGTCCCTTATTATTAAAAGGAAGGGTCTGTCCCTTATTATTATGTCCATTATTATTATGATAAACAGATAAGGGACAGACCCTTTGTAATATAACAAGAACAAAGAGCCTGCGCAAAATTGCAAGCAGGTCCAGAGCAAGTCTAGGGACAGACCCACTATTCTATTCATGGCAAAACTAAAAGCCAGACCTATTTTAGACCCTTTTTTTTATATAGAGAATTGTAAGACTTGGGAAAACTAACTCTAACTAAGGGACAGACCCACTATTCTATTCATGGCAAAACTAAAAGCCAGACCTATTTTAGACCCTTTTTTTTATATAGAGAATTGTAAGACTTGGGAAAACTAA
>CAZCVM010000173.1:0-5823 GCA_964501965.1 uncultured Leptospiraceae bacterium
AAAAATTATTGATCCCACTGGTGCCGGAGATAGCTTTGCCGGAGGGTTTATGGCATATCTGGCTAAAAAAGATGAACTTACTATGGAAAACTTCAAACAGGCCACAAACTTTGGCTCTGTGATGGCGTCTTTTATGGTCGAAGATTTTAGCTACAAAAAATTGACCCAAATATCCACTGTGGATTTGGTTCAAAGATACAATGAATTGCAAAAATTTATCCATTTTGACCCAATCCAAAATTTTTAACATATTGTTTGTTTCATAAGGCAACCGGCTAAACTTCTGAATACACTTCTTCAATACGCTTGATTCCATTTCTATCCAGCACCAATCGAAAACGGTTGTACTTCGTACTTTGGCCGGACTCATAGCCAATAACAATATTAATATGGTAAACTTTGTTGGCATAGACCTTTGAGCTGCCTTTATCGTTTAGCAAATGAATGGTTTTTTGTGGATTTTCCATACGCCGCAAAAAAGAGGCCACATTAAACCGCATTATATCTATGATTCCCGTCACTGGATAATCTTCAAACAAAAAATTTATATCTTTGGAATAAATTTTTACGAATTTTTGGTATTGAATGATGTTTTCCTGGATCCAATCCGGATCAACATCCTTTGTATTGTAAATATCGCGCACATTGCGAATTTTGGACGGCAAATTGTTTTCAGATACATAATTGAAGTTGTCTCGAAAAACACCAATTTTTTGTTTATCTTCAGAATAAACAAACAGCTTCCGGTTGAATGTGTATCTTTTCAATTTAGCGGAAAAAAACATTCTGGCCAGTTCTTTAATACGATCCTTGAGCATATAGCTAACCACAAGAATCAAGAACAATGATACAGTAAAACCGCCATACGCTAGATGCCAATAAAAAGATACTCCAGTCGCAAAAATCATAGCAATACCTGCCGCAACACTTAGAATAAACTGTTCGAGATACACGCTATCTTTTTTTTTCTGCACATCTAAATACAAAATGCTTCCCATGATTTTTTTTAGCATGCTTGCCCGGAACAGCACCTCCTCATGGTCTCGGTTCGAGTTTGGCAAGGACGGATACCCTTGTTTATTTCTGTACTCCAACTCATCTTCAATGATTTTTCGTAGAACCTGAATTGTTTTCCGATTTTTCCATTGATTTTGCCAACGCCTTTGCACTATCCCCAAAACCTGGAATGTCTGCTTTTCCAATTCCAGACTAATATATTCATCCGCGTAATGGTACAAACGCTCCAATTTATCAGGCAAAGCAGCTTCCCGCCATTCTGTCATTAGCTCACGAAAAGTTGACAAAATATCATTGACATAGCGAATATATTTATTGGTCAAAGATAAAGCTTGCTGCGGAGTTTTAGCCGCAATAATATTGTCCACATGGATTCGCACTGCTCTGCGCAAAATCGCTCCCAGAAGCTTGATCGAATATTCAAATTTGAGTTTATTTTTTAAGGTTGGATGAGTGAGCAGCCGGTCGCTATATTCCTTCAATTTGCTCAAAAAGTTTTCCTTTTTCAAAGAAATCCTTTTCATCATTACAACCGGAGTTTTGAAACGGATATAATTCAAAACATCCTTAAAAAAATCATTTTTAGAATAATTGTCATCATTTATATCCAAATTTTTGGGGATAAAAAAATACGTCCGTATATGGTAAGTTGTTTTTTTTTCTTTATCCAAAACCGGATAATCCAATTTCAATTCAAATTGAAATTTATCGTGAATTTTTATTTTCTCCTGGATCAACTGTGTCCTCTCTTTTTCAACAGCAAATGTGATTCTTTGCTTCCATTTCATTATGCAAATAGATTGTACCATAAATTAAAAAAAAATAAAGAAAAAAAAATTTTTGTTTCAGAATATAACCTAAAAAGTCGAAATAACCTATAGGAGATAAAAGAAACTAAAAAAGGCCCCTATCATGCGTTTATTGAAAAAACAAAACATATTTATCATTGCCATATTGGTTTTTGCCTTTATGATCCCTATATACGCAAAAGATGATACCGGCAAAAAAAATGACGATCCCCAGGTGAATAGCCAAATTCCGGAAGAATTTTTGCGTATCGGCGAAGGCCTGCCGCCATCCAAAAGAAGACAACTGCAAATGTGGATTTGGAAACTCCAATTTGAAAAACCTTATTCCCGCATGCGTGCTTCACGGGAAATATTTTGGTACAAACAAAAAGAAGCAATACCCTATTTAGTAGTCGCATTGCGGGATACCTATTGGGGCGTCAGACAAGGCGCGGCCAGAGCTTTGGCCAATATCGGCGTTGCCAAATACTCCTATACAAAAGATATTATGGTGGACGGCACAAAATTGTATGTTATGCGCGAAAACCTTTCCAAAATTTCCGTGAAGGATATGTCATTGGCAGAGAAAGGCCAAAAATTATTGGATGCGGAAAAAAATACAAAAGAAAAAATTGAATTTGATATTATCAAAGAATTGAAAATTGCATATTACCGTGAAAGCCAATTTTTCAAGGATCCCCTGGTAAAAGAAGAAATCAGGCAAGCTATCACAACACTCAGTCAAAAAGACCAGAATGATCCCAATAATAATAAAAAAGAAAAAACAGACAAATAAAATCCAAAGAAAATAAATGAGAATCAATGAAATGAATAAAAAAAATGAGAAAAATCCACTGACAACTGATTGAAATTTTTTTCTAACCCCAACACAGCATTATAGATTATATCCCTCCCATAAGAGCCCCCTTTTCGGGCTCTTTTTTTTGTTCTTTATTGAATTGTGGCCGAGTGATGATGTGTTGCTACATAGTTATTTAAAAATACACGCCCAAGAATACGTGTCGTTATTTCTGCAAATCTTTTTTCCAGCCAGAATAGCTTTCGCGCCAAAATTGTCCGCCTAAAGCTTGCTGATCGGCGAGGGATTTATCATGCAAAATAAACATATCATACACACCCCAATAATGACCCCCCAGATTGGAAGGTGCCAGCTTGACACGCAATTTTTGGGCCGGATAAACGAACTTATTTATATCAAGACAAATATTGTGACAATTGCTTTGACCCATGGTAAAGCGGTAGAGCCTGCGCCAGGACTGGACAGAATTTCTTGTGTCATATACCAAAACATCCAAATATTCGCCCATTGTATTTTGTTTACCTGGAAAACGGAGTTTTGTTTTTGCGACATCCAAACACAAAAAATTGCTTTGCTCTGGCCTCAAACCTGTTAGTTGCAATTGTAAGCCTTCACTCGACAATATCCGCAATTCATTATTGATAAAAGGTTTTTGATCTGGACAAACTTCCAAACCATGATTGCGAGCCCAAATAAAAAATTTGGAAAATGGATACCAACGATAAAAACCATGTACCCGAATAGTGCCTCGTTGGACATTATTTTTGCCCATAATCCAGTATTGCGAAACAATTTCCTGGCCTGGGGCATCAAATAAATCACGAGCACGGCTTGGATTGGACTCACTCCAACCCATAAAAAAAGGCATGGAAATAATAAAAAGGACAGACAAAAAAATCCAAATTTTGTTGCCAATCCAATATGGTCCATTCATTAAATATTTCAAAAAAATCTCCTTATTTATCATAAATATTACAAATAAAATCCAGTTTTGGTATTATTTGGAATTTTCATCTTTGTTTATCCATGATTTTTGATAAAATTTCTAGTTTAGATCAAATATTTCAAGACCTTTTTCACAAATATTGTAATAATTGCTTGATTTTATAGGGAATAATGGCAATTTGGTATATTGATATTATTTATATGAATTTTATCTTATGAGAAAATGCAATGAGTTCTGAAAAATACGATAAAGTCAAAATACATTATGATCCGTCAATGATGAACGAAAATGAAAAAACCGACCATGGTCATCGAAAAAAACCGTCAGATACCTCGCTCCAGTACTCAAAACAAAACACAATGCAAAAAAAAGCAACAAAAAGCCTGAAAAATAATCTAAAAAACAATTCTTGGATACGTTTTAAGCAATGGCTCAAACAACTTTCATACGAGAAAATGACTGTAATGATCGTGCCGCACAATGAAGCAAAAATGCGGCATTTTCATATTTCTATGACAACATTAATATTTTTAAGTGTCTTATTTTTAACAACAATTTTCACTTCTGTCATTTCTTTTGCTTTGCACCAAAACGTAAATAATAAAGCACAAAATCTTCACAAGGACGCGCTCAATATAAGGCGTCAACTTTTTATATACACAGATAGAACCAGAAAAATGGAAACTCACCTAAGGCGTTTAGAGCAAAACACTGGCGAAATTGTAGCTGCCATCTCTTATTATGAAAATCCGGAAAGACTTTTCAAAAACTCTAAGCATGATATATTGCATTTAGATCAATTGCAGCCAATCAACAGCGAGGATTTGGCTTTGCTCCAAAATATTCAAAAGACATTTTACAATATTGGCTTACAATTGATTGCTGCCAAAGAATTTATCACAGAAAGACGTCAGGTGATCCATTCTACTCCCTCTATATGGCCCGCGCATGGCAAAATCACCAGTCTCTTCGGTTATCGGCGCGATCCTTTTACATACCGTTTGCGCTTTCATGCTGCCATTGATATTGCTGGACACCGAGGGACATCCATATACGCGACTGCTCCTGGTATCGTAAAATTTATCGGCTACAATCCTGGTTATGGAAAATATTTGGAAATATCTCATCATTATGGATTTAGCACCCTTTACGCGCACAATAACAGCATATTGGTACGGCAAGGACAAAGAGTTTATAAAGGGCAATTGATCGCTCGAATGGGCAATACTGGTCGATCTACCGGGGATCATATCCATTATGAAATTCATACCGGAGGATACGCAATAAATCCAGCATCCTATTTGTATCGACAATAAGACTTTTTTTCAAAAAAAATGGTAAAAATATAAAAAGACAAGGGATTATGAAACAAAATAAAGTTTTTAACATAAAAATCCATGAAGAAATGATACCTCCGGTCATCAGCCTGATAGGCAGCATTACCGGTGATCATGAAGAACATATTTTGCAGGTTTTTCAAAATGTTGTACAAAATACGCAAGACCATGAATCCAGTGTATCAGATAATTCTTCTTCAAAAACTATATTGATAGATTTTCATGAAACAGATTATATAAACTCCTCCGGTATTGGGATTCTCATTGCCATGATCACAACAATCACTGAGGTCAATGGCCAGATTTTCTTTGTCAATCTGCCGCCCCATATACAACGAATCATGGACATGGTCGGGCTAACAGAGTATATATCTATAGATTATACCAAGGAACTTAAAAACCTGCTTAGTTCATAAAATTTTGATTTATGAATCATTGTGTTTGCTTCCAGATTAATTCTGGATTAATTCTCAGGGAAAATTACAATAAGCAACATTTTAAATCTTTCTTTGCCATACAAAGAATGCTGAATGCCTGCTGGCATCACAATAGTATCAAACTTTTCCAATGTAAAAAGCTCGTTATCAATGGTTACTTCAGCTTTTCCATCTAACAGATACACCAAAGCATCTCCCTTTGACGCATGTGAACTAATCTCTTCTTCGTGATCAAAAGCAAACAATGTCACAGATGCTCTTTTATTATACAATTCATTGGCCTTGACCTGAATCAAGAAACCATGAAAATTATTTTTTAAATTTTTTGAAGCGAAACATAAAATGGGGAAATCATAAAAAAAGATGAAGTAGAAAGAAATGCGGAGAGAGTGGGATTCGAACCCACGGTATGTCTCCATACGGCGGTTTTCAAAACCGCTGCCTTAAAACACTCGGCCATCTCTCCACGGATAAAAAA
>CAZCVM010000174.1:0-5781 GCA_964501965.1 uncultured Leptospiraceae bacterium
AATATGCCCTATTCTATTGAAAATAGGGCAAAAAAAAATATAATTATTGACATTATGAAGCAGTGCTGTACAATTAATCAAATTTTTAGGAAAATCGGCAGCCAGTATGAATTTTGAACAAAAAATACAGTCCGAAAGAAATATCATAAAAAAAGCCATTGAAAACGGTAAAGTGATCACCCTGGTGACTTACACACTGCGTGAAACCGGCGAGGCAAGACTCAAAGCCATCATTGAGACAATGCTGGCAAACTATGACCGCATGGATTTAATGGAAGTACTGTATACGAGCGCCAAAGAAATGGTCATCAACGCGACCAAAGCCAATCTGAAAAGAATTCTATTCAAAGAAAGCAATTTTGATGTAGCTGATACTAGTCAATATGAGAAAGGCATGACCGTTTTTAAAGAGGAACTCAACGAACAAAACCTAATCGAATACGAAACAAAATTCAAAAAAGAAAATTTCCCAGTGGATATTACGTTTGTGCATGATAAAAACCGCATTTTACTCAAAGTAAAAAATCGTTTTACAATGTATCAACAAGAAGAAGAACGGGTCCGCATCAAAGCTGCCAAAGCAATGGAATACGAAGACCTGATCCAATTTTATATGGAGCAAGGTGACAGCACCGAAGGAGCCGGTATGGGTATCACTTTGATCACTATTCTTCTCAGGCAAGCTGGTATAGATCCTCATTGCTTTTCCATTTTCTCCAATCAATACGATGAAACAGTGGCAAGAGTGGAAATACCATTGGACGCAAACTATATGCCCAAACGAGTACGCAATCAACAACTGATCGACGAAGGTAAGATTTCCATCGATGATTTGCGCAAAAATGTAAAAACACCTGCCTGATTTTTGTTTTCAAACATTCTTGGTATCAAAATCCACACAAACCAAAAATAAAATTATTATTATCCAAAATTCATATATTCCCAAAATTCAAGGAAAAAAAAATGAATAAAGAATTGCTGTACAACGCGGACCAAATGAAAGCATTCATCAATGATCTCGCTGATCAAGTGATAGCCACTCATCGAAAAAATATCGAACAACAACAATTGGTTTTGATCGGTATCTATACCCGTGGAGTAACACTAGCGCAAAGACTTCATAAAATAATCCAGGAAAAAACCGGACAACAACTGGACATAGGCTCGCTCGGAATAACATTATACAGAGATGATGTCAATCATAGATCATCGCCCACAATGATCAAGCCCACAGAAATTGTTTTTAGCATTGATGATCGACCGATGCTGCTAATTGATGATGTCCTGTATACGGGCAGAACAACGCGTGCGGCCTTGAATGAAATCATGGACTTTGGCAGACCATCATTGTGCCAGCTATTAGTTTTGATCAATCGAAGCGGACGGCAATTGCCTATTCAAGCGGATTATTTTGGAGTCCACATAGAAGCAAAAAACAACGAAAAAGTCATGGTACGATTCCATGAAAATGATCCTGAAACGGAAGATAGAATAGAACTCAAATGACCACATCCTCCAATACCAAAAAAATTGTTCTGGTAGACGGATATGCGTTGATATACCGAAGTTATTTTGCTTTTATCCAAAATCCTCTTATAAATTCCAAAGGTCTCAACATTTCCAGTTTATTTGGCTTTGCCCGTATGATGCTGCGTATCATTCAAGACCAAAAACCGGACGCTTTGTACGTGGCAATGGATTCCCCAAAAAAAACATTTCGTCATCAAATGTACGAAAAATACAAAGCCAATCGGCAAACCATGCCGGAAGACTTGCAGGATCAGATACCTCTCATCAAACAATTTTTGGAGATTGCCAATGTGCCAACATTAACGTACCCGGGCATGGAAGCCGACGATATCATGGGCAGCCTGGCCCGCAAATGGGCTGACAAAAAAAATCAAGTTTATTTATTGACCGGCGATAAGGATGCTTACCAATTGGTAACGGATAATGTCACTATTTTGGCACCCCAAAAAGGAATTTCAGAAATCATACACTATGATCCTGACGCGGTCCAAAAAAAATTGGAAATACCCATCGCAAAAGTCATAGACTATATGGCTCTTATTGGTGACACGAGCGATAATATTCCAGGTGTCAAAGGAATAGGCCCCAAGACCGCAGTCAAACTGCTGACCCAATACGAATCAGTGGAAGATATTTATGACCATATAGACCATATTAGGCCAACGGGCGTCCAAAGCAAATTGGCGCAAAATAAAGATATGGCTTTTTTGAGCAAAAAACTGGTTACTATTGAAAATAATCTTGATCTAAATTTGGAATTGACAGACTTTTCTGTACACGGTTTTTTTCAAGAAAAAACCCATGATTTTTTTCATGATCATGGTATGCCCAGTATAGCTCAAGATATCAGCAATTTTGCGCAAAAACATTGGCAAGTTCATTTTTCATCGGATTTTGAATCCGCAACCCCTGATAATGAACATAAAGAAAAAGAATACATTCTAGTGCAGGACAAAAAAGCCTGGCAAAATTTGGTTTTGCAAATCAAAAAGCACCAGGGCCCCATCGCGTTGGACACGGAAACAACGTCCCAGCATCCAATGAACGGTAAAATGATTGGTTTTTCTGTGGCAATGGAGCCGTACAAAGCCTACTATGTGTCCCTTCAGCAGGAACAAGCATTGATTTCTACCAATGAGTCAGAAATATCTCTAACCGATATCCAAAAACAATGGCCGGAGTTGTGGCATGACAAGCAGCAAATATTCGCTCAAAATTATAAATATGATTATATTATTTTTTCTCAGCACAAATTGATGCCCCCGCCGTTGTATCTGGATACAATGATTGCGTCATACTTACTGGCCCCGGGTGAAAGACGGCACAATCTGGACAATCTTGCCCGTGTCTACTTGAATGAACAAACGACTACTTTTAGCGAATTGACCAAAAAAGGCAATCAGCGTGTGGAGATTCAAGATGTTCCAATAGAGGAGATTGCCGTTTACGCAGCAGAAGACGCGGATGTTACCTTGCGGGTGGGATTAAAATTGGCAAAAGAATTGACAGATCACAATCTGTGGAACTTGTATGAGACACTGGAGAGACCGTTAGTAACCATCTTGGCACAGATGGAAATCTGCGGCATAGCGATTGACACTCAACATTTTCAAATTTTGGCCAAAAAAAATTTGCAACTTATTCAACAATTGGAAAAAAAAATTTATGAACTGGCTGGCTAATATAAATTCCACGAATGAATTGCAAAAAATATTGTTTCAGGATCTGGGCTTGCCGACAGTAAAAAAAACAAAAACCGGTTTCAGCACGGATGTTTCTGTTTTAGAAACCTTGCAGGAACAGCATCCTATTGTCAAGCAACTGCTCCAATACCGAACAGCAACAAAATTGCAAAATACATATATCGAGGCCCTGCCCCGTTTGATCAATCCGCATACTGGACGCATTCATAGCAGTTTCAATCAGGCTGTCACAGCGACGGGAAGGCTTAGCTCCTCAGACCCGAATATGCAAAATATACCAGTGCGTGACAAAACTGGTCGTCAAATACGTCATGGCTTTATTCCAATGCGTGGCCATTTGCTGCTAGCTGCTGATTATTCACAAATTGAGCTACGGGTTCTCGCCCATCTATCTGATGATCCTACTTTGATCCACGCATTTGCAAACAATCTGGATATTCACAATCTTACGGCCAGTCAATTGTTTTCAGGCGGAAATAATCTCGAAACCATTACCCCAGAACAAAGGCGGATCGGCAAAACAGTCAACTTCAGTGTCATTTACGGCCAGACGCCTTTTGGACTGGCAAAGCAATTGGGAATCAGTCAAAGCGAGGCCAAAACATATATAGAAAATTTTTTCCGGCAATATCCCAAAGTATTGGATTATAAACAAAGCATCATTGAACAGGGCGAAAAAGATGGTTTTGTGACTACTTTACTCGGACGACGTCGTTTTATCCAGGGATTGAATGACAAAAACCGTATGCGCCGGGAAGGAGCGCAGCGAATGGCATTCAACACTCCTGTCCAGGGCAGCGCGTCCGATTTGATCAAAAAAGCAATGATTGACCTGGACAACCAGCTATCCCAAAAAAAAATGCAAAGCCGGCTTATTTTGCAAGTACATGATGAATTGTTACTGGAAGCACCGGAAAAAGAAATCGACTCTCTGCAAAAAGAAGTACGAAATATCATGGAGAATGTCTATCCCATGCAGATACCACTGCTAATCTCCATGAAACCAGGCAGCAATTGGGAACAAGCTCATTGATTGCCAAAATCTGAAAGGAATATCAATATGAAACAAAAAATAGCATTTTTAACGGTTTTCAAAATAATAACCATTTTCATTTTTCTGAGCACTTTTTTGGGAAACAGTATATCCATTTACGCGGATGAAAAACACAACAAATCTTTAGATGTGCCTTATGAACCGACCCATCCCCTGGTAATCCAAAAAATGCTGGACCTGGCAAATCCCCAAAAAAATGATTTGCTATATGATCTGGGCTGTGGAGACGGTCGCATTGTCATCCGCGCTGCCCAAAAATACAATGTCCGTGGCATTGGCGTGGACATTGATCCGCAAAGAATCAAAGAGGCAATATTCCGAGCCCAAGCGTTTGGTGTTTCTGCGCGTACTACATTTACGCAAACAGACATTTTTCAATTGGATTTCCGAGATGCCGCAGTAGTCACTATGTACTTACTCAATTCAATCAATCTCAAATTGCGGCCAAGAATACTCATGGGACTAAAACCTGGCACAAAGATAGTCACTCATGCTTTTCACATGGATGATTGGCCGCATGACACCAAAGTATACGAAAAAAAGGCTCGCAAGAATAATATCTATCTCTGGATAATACCGGCAAAAATCGGCGGGGTTTATCACTGGAAACAAAAAATGACATCAAAAGGCAAACTTGTCACAAATAATATTCAACTGGTACTCAAACAGCAATTTCAGCAACTACACCCGGAAATATATGTATTGCCAGATACCCCGCCAAACAATAAACAAAAAAAACAAAAAATTCAAGGAAAAATATTGACTGCTAAACTTGCCGGTAACAAAGTATTGATCAAAGTCAGATGGCCGGGATTTTCACCAGGGACTTTTACATATCAGGGAACAGTAAATCAGAAAGGTATGATCCGAGGTTTAATAATAGATCAATCCCGCAAAGCCCAATCCTGGCACACAAAGCGAGAACAAAAAAATGAGCCTGATTTGACCCGCTCTCCCTGGCAAATGCAAATTGACGGCGACCATGCCTTTTTATCCGGTACCATAAAGCTTTCACAAAATAAAACATTTGGACATTATCATGGTACTCTGGTATCCAATAGCGGAAATGTTTTTAAGCTCGAACATGTGTATTTGTGGGGCAATAGCATATATTTTCGAGTATTTATGAACAAAAGAAAAAATGATTTTATTTTCCATGGATTTATCCAAAACAAATCCGGCACAGGTCATGTATTCAAAAAGAAAGACCAATTTGATAAATCAACATTTCAATTGCAGCAAAAATAAACGAAACAACAAATGAAAATCATCTAGCAGACGGAGAAAAATTATGACAAAATCGATAATCGCATTATTATTTGTATTTTCCATTCTCACCGCAGCAATCCAGAGCCGCGAACAAAGTATTCATTGGTGGACATTGGATTCAAAAAATCCTCCCAAAGCTGGGGACCATTTTCTAAATCCAAAAGACAAATCCATACTAATATTTGTGCCAGGCACAAGCAAATACAAAATCGGCAGCAACAAGCA
>CAZCVM010000175.1:0-5759 GCA_964501965.1 uncultured Leptospiraceae bacterium
GTAAAGAAATGCATCTTTTTATCAGTCATACGCACTGGGATCATATCCAGGGATTTCCTTTTTTTGTGCCTGCCTACATACCAAATAATTCGATTCATTTTTATTCGCCGTATGAAAATATGCAAGATCGTTTTGAGCGGCAGCAATTGTTTGAAAATTTCCCCCAACCATTGAACGGGATGGCTTCACGTAAAGAATTTCATAAAATACCGGAAAACGGGTCTCTGACATTGGATGGAGTGACCATTAGTTGGTTGCGGATGAATCATCCTGGAGGATCTTTTGCCTATCGTTTTGTTGAAAATGGTAAAGTCTTTATTTTTGCCACGGATGCGGAGTTTACAATGACCCAGATAGATGATATGGATTTTTATCAATCTTTTTTTGATGGAGCTGATATCCTCGTGCTGGACGCGCAATACACATTGGAAGAAGCCTTTTACAAGTTTGACTGGGGGCACACTGCCATTAGTATGGCGGTCAATTTGGGGATAGCCTGGAAAATAAAAAAAATGGTTTTGACGCATCATGATCCGGCGTACAATGATGAAAAACTTCATTCTATTTATGGTCAGGCTTTGGAGCATCGGGCCAATATGCAGCATGAGTCTCCAGAAATTCTTCAGGCTATAGAGGGTCAGGAATTTCAACTTTAATGTAGCATGTCTTGGCTATGTGCTGGATTTTTTTTAAATCCAGCGCACCATGGCGTATAAGCTGAATCCTGCCGCTGGTAATATCAATAATTGTGGAAGGCTGAGTTTGGGGCCAAGATTTTTTTTCCATAAAAATAGCCATCGAGCTTGTGGTAGAGTTTTCCGTCAATTTTTCCTTCTTTGTAAGGTTTTCTGGTGAGTCGCTTTTGAGGTATTTGTGTCCGAATTTGTGAGTATACCCGGGAAAATCCTTTATCGTAAAATGAAATGTTTGAATGTGACTGCGAAATTGATGTATCATAGCCAGAGGATTGGGGGGTAGGTCCTGCCCGCTGATATTGGCCGAAGGGGCCAGCAATGGTTGGTTTATTTTAGCTATTAACATACGTAGCCAATGACAGGGAGGAACGCGAAAAGCAATCGTATCACCAAGTGAGGAAACAAAAGGATAGGAGTCTTTTTTTGTTAACGCGTGCTTATTCTTGATTGTGGAATTTAGTGGAAATATGACTGTGACCAATTGTGGCCAAAGTGTTTGTAAAAAAAAACGCCATTGAGAGGTCAGGAAATCAGGCGAAATAAAATCTTCGATCATTTGCCAAGATGAGATGAGTAATAGTATTTTTTTTTCTGGAGGCCGTTGTTTGATTTGGTATATTTTTTCGATCGTTTCCGGATGGGTTGTCAGACCCAAAAATCCTGGAATGGTATCGGTTTGAGAAATGATCAGCTTTTCTTGTTGGATTTTTTGTGATAGAATATTGGTCAGTAGGTTTATTTGCGCAATAGGAATAGAATGTATATTGTTATTGCGCATCCAGTACAAATTTTTTGCTGACCAATTTGTTTTTGGTAACGCTTTGATAGTTTTATTGTTGTTGGCGCATGATTGTGAAATAAAAAGGGATGTATTGTATTTTTTTTTCATTTTGTGATTGCCTTTTTGTTTGTTTGAGACTAATATTGAAAATAAGGAATTGCAACTATTTTTTTGGAATAATTGAGATTATTCATTATTTCAAAATATTATCTTTAGATGTAAATAAAATATTTAATAGAATCATTATGGCACAATTGTATTGGCTAAAGAGCAAGAAAAAATCAGAGAAGTATAAAAAATGGACTCATTCTGTGGCGCAAAGCCTGTGTTCAGATTTGCAACTACATTTAGATAGCAATAGCAAAACCGATGACAACGCGGTTGTTCGATCGATTTCCAATATTCATATTTTCCGGTTGTTAACATTAAAATATACCTTGAAAATAAAAAGAAATCTGTATTTTTTGGAGCCGGAATTGATACAGGATTTGGATTTTTTCCGCGATTTGCTGGTTATTCGTAGAGTCATGCTTCACAATTTATTGTTGTCTGCTGATCATATTTTACGATATAAATCTTTGAAAATTAAAAGAGTTGCTGAAATCAACAATATTTTAGAACAGATTCATGATATTTCTTTGCATAGTCCGTGGGATTGGGTACATTTTCATGAGCGAGAATTTGATTTGATGGTACAGATGGCCCATTTGGCGCGTGAATACCGATTGATTTTTTTTATGAAGCAGATTCGGGAAGAATACCTATCATTTTGTTTGCTTTTAAGTGAAAAATTTTGGAATATGGAACATGCTTCCCAAACATACCGGCAAGTATATGACCTTTTGATCCAAGGAAATGGCAGCCAAGCAGCTCAATTGTTTTTGAATTTTTTTGAGAAAAATGATAACCGCGTGATTTTTTATTATCAGGAACAATAAGAAAATCCCGTTCAATGGGTAATAATGAGTCACTAAATCCGAAAAGCGAATTTTTTGTCTGCTTCTACTAAACCAGAAATTAATTGATCCAAGTCTTCCTTTGTATGTAGCGCAGTGATGGATATGCGCAATCTGTCTTTTTTGCGGGCAACAGCTGGATAAGGAACAGGATTAATAAATAGGCTTTGATTGTGCAGGTATATATGGGTTTCAAACATTTTCTTTGTCTCGCCAATGGTGATCGGAGTGATGGCAGTTTGTGTGTTTTCCAGATCAAAACCCAGTTCACGCAAATGACTATGTGTATAATGAATGTTTTCCCATAGTTGTTTGTGCCATTGCGGTTCTTCTTTGAGAACTCGGACTGCTTCCAGGTGCGCTGCTGTTTGATGCGGTGTAGGCGAGGCGGCAAAAAAATATGATCTGGCGAAAAAACGCAAGTAGCTGACCACTTGTTTACTGCTGCAAACAAAGCCTCCCAGGCCGCCCAATGATTTGGAAAAAGTCCCCATAACAATGTCAATTTTGCCTTCCAAATCGAAGTGCTCCGGTGATCCTTTGCCAGTACTGCCAAGTACACCGGTAGCATGGGCCTCATCTACCATGAGTTTGACATTGTATTGTTGCGTGAGTTTATAAATCTCGTCTAGTGCGGCAATGTCTCCATCCATGGAATACACACCTTCCACAGCAACAAGACAATCTCCTTTGTTTATTTTTTTTGTTTGTTGTAAGACTCGTTCCAATGAATTGAGATCATTGTGCTTGAATGTGCTAATTTTTGCTCCAGACATTCGCGCTCCATCAATAATCGAAGCATGAGCCAATCTATCCAAAACGACCGTATCCTTAGAAGATAAAAATGCTGTTAGAACGCCGACATTTGTGGCATACCCGGAGGGGAAAATAATGGCATCTTCGGTTCCTTTTAATTGTGCGAGTTCTTTTTCTAACTCCATGTGCATTTCATAGTATCCGGAAAACAATGGCGGGGAACCTGCACCCACTCCGTATTTATCAATGGCTTCTTTTGCTGCTTTTTTTAACCGAGGATGATTGTTCAATCCTAAATAAGAATTGCTGCCAAACATGATCATGTCACGATTTTTTTTCAGCGCAGTATCATATATGGTTACATGGTTTTTGTTGGCAGATACCATTTTGCGCATATTTAGTTGGTATTGGGAGTTGTATAATTGTGCGTGTTCGTGAAAAGGCTGGGCAAAAGCAAAAATATCATTGTCCGGTCTTTTGGGGAGTACAAAATCAGCCATGGTCGGAAATTTTTCTGCTTTTTGTGTTGTGGCGTTTTCTATGTTTGTTTTGGGCGCTGTGTTTTGGTTTTTCATGGCGATTCCCTTGATTTTTTATGATGATGAACCAATTTTTAGCATTTAATCCAAAATGCAAGAACTATTTAGTGTAATGATGCAAATGATTATGAAATAGTTATTTAAAACATAGTTATTTAAAAAAAAACAAAAATTTTGGGACAAATAGGAATCCGTTGGGATTTATTTATAATAGAAAGTCAAAATTTTTGGTAATAATATCGCTGGAGGATGCCATGAAAACAAAAAAGATGCCCCGAAAAACACAACAAAATAAACCAAAGGAATACAAAAATCATACTAGTGTAAGCCTAAAAAAGAAACATGTGCAAATGCTTGAGAAACATGCGAAAGAAATGAATATTTCGGTAAATGATTTAATGGTTCTTTTGTTGCGCTATATTAATGAGCGTTCTTTTGCAATTGTGGGCAAAAGGGCTAGGATAAAATATCAAAATCCAGGGGAAGAAATTCAGATTTTGAATTTGTATTTGGAACAAAGGGATTATGAAAGAAATTTGGATGCAAGAAGGTTTGGAAAGGTTTCTGTTTCCTGGCTTTTGGCTTATTCTATAGATCATTTTTTAACAATTATTGTTCAAAAAATTTGCAAGAGTTTAATTCAGGGTAGGAAAATTTTAAATAACTATGTTAGCCCACAAATAATATCAATCAAAAAAAATATAAATAGAATTAAATTAGTATCAATTTGGTATCCGCAAAAAGAATAGCCCTGCTACAAAGACAAAGGCAAAATCAAAATAGCTAAAGTGCCACTGCCGGAATCCGCATTTTTCAATTGAACCCATCCATTGTGCAGCAGTACGGCCTCTCGAACAAAAGCAAGACCTAAGCCGGTGCTTCTTTTTTTTGTATATGGTCTGGGCAAAGAAAAAAACCGGTCAAATACATGTTTCAGCGCAAATTCAGGTATACCCGGGCCAAAATCTCTGATTTTTAGGACTACAAATTTTTTAACAGGGCTTTTTGAAAAAAATGATGGTTCAAAATTGATAATTTTTTGCTTTATAACAATTTCAATTTGAATAGTTATTTGTTGATTTATTTCCGAAAATTCAATACTGTTTTCCAGCAGGTTGCGGATAGCTTGTTGCAACAAAAATTCCTCTCCTGATATTTCAACATCCTGCACCATACTATTTTGATCGTTTTGAAAATCCCAGTGAACGGATAAATTTTTAGTGCTTATTTGAGGAGACAAAGCCTGCAAAGCATTTTGAACTATTTTTACAAACGTTAAGTTTTGGATATTTTCCAGGCCCTGCCGGTTTTCTACATTGGCCAAAAGTAACATTCTTTCCACAATGTGGCGGATACGGTTGCTTTCTTGGTCAATATTGTTCATAAAATGTTTTCTGTCTTCATCGGACATAATAGCATAGTTTTGCAAAATTTCTATCGCGCTCTGGATGGAAGTCAATGGACTCTTAATTTCATGTGTGAGGCTTTGAATATATTTTTCCATATATTTTTTGCCTTCTAGTTCCAAACGCAAGTGTTCAAATGCTTGCGCCAAAATACGGATTTCTGTGTTCGGCATTTGGGGGGGCGGACTTCTTTGGCCCAAGCGGACACTATGGACATAACCGACCAGTTTTTGGATAGGGTGCGTAATCCACACAGAAATGAGAATAGTAAGAACAATGAGAAGGATTAACACAATAATACCGATCCAAAAGATTTTTTGACTGGCCATTTGTATAAATAATCCAACGCTTTTTTTCGGCTTAATGATTGTGAGAACGCCTATGAGTTTTCCCTGGCGGCGTATAGGAGCTGCGACAAATAAAGCACCGCTTTTGGGATTGGCTGGATCCAACAGGGATGATCTCGCGCCGTATTTGCCGCGCAAAGTAAGATATACATCATTCCATTGGGAAAAATCTTGTCCCTGAAAACGATTCAAGGAATCATACAAAACAATTCCATTGCTGTCCGTAATATAAAAAGACATATCTACTTTGTTTTTGGGCAATATATAAATTTGAGCCTG
>CAZCVM010000176.1:0-5757 GCA_964501965.1 uncultured Leptospiraceae bacterium
TACATGGCAGCGATTTTGATCCAGGCAAGGCCTATATGAAAAGAATTTTGACTTTAACCGGCGGCCAGTATTTTCCGGAAGCGAAATGGAAAAATAGGCAATCTATGGACTGGATAATATGGTACAAGCCTTTTCAGCCTTGATTTGATACATAGCAAATTTATTTTCAACATAGTTATTTAAAAAAATAAAAAAATTAAAAAAAAATCACATTTGCCTGGGACAAAACGGTGGATTCGGAGCTTTATAATTAATAGAAATCCATTTTTTTTGTGAAAGAGGCTAATTGTGAATAAACAAATAAAACCCAAAGAATACACTAATCACACCAGTGTGAGCTTAAAAACAAAACATAAAGAAATATTGGAGGAAACAGCAAAAAAATATAAAATATCCATGAATGATTTGATGATTTTACTCCTTCGGTATATAAATGAACGCTCTTTTTCAGTGGCTGGAAAACAAGCGCGTATAAAATACCAAAAATCCGAAGGAGATGTTCATATTATGAATTTGTATATTGGCCAGAGAGATTATGAAAGGAATTTAGATGCGCGTAGATACAATAAGGTTTCTGTGTCCTGGCTTTTAGCTTTTGCAATTGATCATTTTCTTGATCAGGTTCTTCAAATTATTTTTAAGGGTTTTGCTTGCGGGAAGGAAATTTTAAATAACTACATTGGATTGCAGACATTTTTAGTTAAAAAATTGACAAATCGCATCAGAATGGTTTCCATTTGGTATCCTCAAAAAGAATAAACAACAACACCCAACTTCAGGATCGCAAAACTTGATAAATAGCTTTAGCGCAATCTTCATGATTAAAGGGCTTGGCCATATATACATCAAAATATTTTTTGCGGTCATCATCGATTTTCTGCATAGACTTTGCAGATTCTGCGGTCATAACCATAATAGGCGTGCTATCGTATTCGCGCATTTGCCGTATTTTCTCAGCGGTCTCAAAACCGTCCATCACCGGCATGTGCAAATCCAGACAAACCAAAATATATTTCTTTTTTCTCAAAAAATCCAGTGCTTCTTTGCCATTGACAGCCATATCAAATGAAATATTCAAATAAGATAATATATTGGCGGCCAATTTTTGATTTATCTCATTATCTTCTACTATGAGAATGAAATCATTAGGCGATATTATGTCACTAAGCAGAGGGCCATATTTCACATCAGCTTTTTTTTCTTCTTGCAATTGTTCATTTTCTGCCAAAGGGGCTGGAAGCCAAAAATTAAAGGTTGTGCCCATCCCTGGTTGACTTGTCAAAGAAATATCGCCGCCCATAAGCTGAACCAGTTGTTTTGTGATTGTCAATCCCAACCCTGTACCGCCATAATTGCGCGTCGTATCTTGATCCGCCTGTATATATGCTTCAAAAATGCTTTCTTGTCTTTCTTTTGCAATACCTATGCCAGAATCTCTGACATGGAAATGAATATTTTTCTGATCATTGTCATAACTAACTGAAATTTCAATTCCGCCCATAGAAGTAAATTTTATGGCATTACTAATCAAATTGTTCATTATCTGAATTATCCGCAATTCATCCATTAGAATAAAAGGTGGCAATTTATTGATTCGTTTCAATGAAAAATACAAACCCTTTTGCTCCACGCGCAATTGGAAAGTTTTAAAAATATGGCCCAACAATTTTTCCAAGTCAATCTCTGTAGGAAAAATCTCCATGCGCTGTGATTCAATTTTTGAAAAATCAAGCAAGTCATTGATGATTTCCAACAAAAGACGGGCTGATTTTTGAATCAAGCTCACTTTATCTTTGGCTTCAAACCCCATTTGTTCATCTTCATTCAAAAGATCAGCAAAACCAATAATACCATTCAATGGTGTGCGGATTTCATGCGCCATATTGGCAAAAAACACACTTTTTAGTTTATTGGCAATTTGCGCTTTCTCTTCAGCAGCTCGACGCTGTGTAATGTCCACGACATAGGTCAATTTCTGGGGCTGATTATTTTGATCAGAGATTAGGCTTGCGGAAGCCAAAATATATATCTGGTTCCCTTGCCTATTCACAACTTGCCATTCATTTTGAACTTTTTCAGGGTTGCCATCATAAATAAATTTATCATGCAACTGGATCAAAAGCTCTTGATTTTTTTCAGGAACCACCATCGTAAAATGGTTGCCAATGATTTGATCTCTGGTATATCCGTATATACGCAAATACTCATCATTTACATCCACAAATATACCGTTTCGGTCTGTAAGACACATACCAATTGGTGCTTCTCTAAAAATTTGATCAAAAACAGATGTGGTTTCTTTCATTGTCAATACTCCGAATATAAAGACTAGGTTAAAAAGATTCGCAGTATGTCAAATATTTTTAAATAACTAAAGCACTACATTTGAAATATCCTCAACGCAAGTGCGGCTACATTGTTATCCATTAAAACCCGTACAATTTTGCCCTTAAAGCGCGTATGGCCACGGTATTGGGACGAAATGATTTGGAATGTTACTTCTTTGGCTGTATCCTGGCTACTGATTTTTGCTAGATCTTCTTCTGCCACCATCAGCAAAGCACCGTCATTGGACATATTGCGCAATGTGCAATTGACTTCTTTTTCATCGATGAAAAGATGGACTCTCAAATCAACATCATGCCGCTCTGCATTTCTTCGTTCTTTCATTAGAATCACCTATTTATAGTTTCATTTATTATAAATGGAATTGCCCTTAGGATATTAAATTTGCAAAAGTTATCCCAGGAATATTAAAAACTCGTTAAGAAAAATCAATTTTTATAAATTCGCAAAAAAAGATTCAATTGCCAAACATTGCTTTTACTGCTTTGCCCAGGATAGACGGCACAAATTGATTTTTCAGTTCTTTCAAGGGAACCCAAAAAAAATCCTTTTCCTCAAAACCTTTTTCCATTGAAAGGCTTTTTTGTGAAAAGCTTTTTTGCTTGTCTTTTTGATCCAGATTGTCGCCGCTTTGACAAAACGCGCTGCCCTGTTCCAGAGTTATTTTGTGAGAGCAAACAGAAATCTTGTGGTCAGTGATGGCATGTGAAAAAAAACCTGAAAATCCATCACCAGAATGTCTTAATTTGTTTTGCGCAGCAGTCAATTCCTTGCTGTTTTCAAAAAAATATAAAATTGAAGGCAAACCTATATGCCCTTTGAAAAAATAAAAATCCTGCCATTTTTGAACCAGCACTTTTTTTTCATTATTGCTAGCTGTACCATCCAATACAAAAAAAATCTGCCACAAAATGTATTTTTTTTTCTTTTTTTCCAAAGCTTTGGGAAACTTATGGACCAATCCCCGACTGCCGGCAAAACACACCGAGAGTAATGGGCATTGCGCACACTTTGCCTGTCCATTGACGCATATTTTTTGCCCCAATTCCATCGCTGCTTCATTGATTTGACTTACTGAAAATTTTTTATTTTTTTCTATCTCATTTTGCCAGGTCAAAATCAATTGTTCCGCTTTTTGCCTCAACTTTGGATTTTTTTTGTCCATATAAAGACCCAAAAGGCGCGCGGCAATCCGCAAGACATTGCCATCTACTGTGGCAACTTTTTGACCAAACGAAAACGAAGCAATAGCCGCAGCGGTATATGGCCCTATAGACGGGATTGATTGCAACGAAGCCATATCACGCGGGAAAAATCCTTGCCAATTTTTAACAATCATTTTTGCACCCTGGCGCAAAAATCGGGCACGGTTGTAATACCCCAAACCGCGAAACTCCCGCAAGACCTTATCTTCTGAAGCATTGGCCAATTGCTCTACATCAGGAAAACACCGCAAAAACCGGCGCAATGGCTCTATAGCTGCAGCCATTCTCGTCTGCTGCAACACAACTTCGGAAATCCAAACCGTATAAGGATCCCGTTTTGACCGAAAAAAATAATTTTCCTTATTTTCTTCAAACCAAATCACAATATCCAGACTATATGGACCAAGCTTCTCTATCTGTGTTTCCATTTACATTTAGCGATCGCGCAAGTACGCACAATAATGATCGATGTTCAAATTGTTATTTAAAATAATGTTAAAAACGATGTTTTCATAGGGGAGCAAAAATATCAAGGTTTTCGTGCTTCTTCCACGAGTAAAACAGGTATAGAATCTTTGACTGGATAAATCAAACCGCATTCCTTATTTTGACAGACAAGATGGTTTTGCTCTTTTTCATACTTAATCTCGCTTTTGCATGCCGGACATGCTAAAATATTCAAAAATTCTTGGTTCATTGTTTGCCACCTTTTATTTTCTTATTATTCAGTATTTTTTTTCGCCAAATCCAAACAGGCCGACAAATATCCATTTACTGCCACTATCGCTGTTTTTGTCTGCATTACTGAGTCGCCAATTTGTAATGAAACAGCATTTAAATTTTTTAAATATTTGACTTCAGGCTGGGACAACCCGCCCTCTGGGCCTATGATTATATTTATATCAACAATTTGATTTGTTTCATTTCGTCCAAATCTTTTTAGCTGCGCAAACAAATCCAAATCACTGGACGGCTTGTCCAAAGACGGCGGACAACCATAGACAATGATGGAATGAGCAGGGTCAGACCCAATATTGCTGATATTTTCATCGTATTCATGGTTTCCATGATTTCTTTTCTGTTCCCAAAAATCCGTCCAGTCCGCAAAAAAATCCAGGCTCGGCAGTTTGTAACGTTCTGCTATGATAGAACCTTCCGCAATAAGATGATTGTATTTATTTTGTTTTCCCTGCCATATTGATTGGTTCATTTGCCAGGGAGAATGGTCCGCTTGAAAAACAACTAGATGATCCACATTTAGCTGAGCGACTGCCGGCAATATTTCTTTTAAATAACTATGAGCAGGCAGGCCCAACACCAGCGTAATGGACCAACCCTTTTGCTTGAGCCAGGGTCTGGGATAACGTTCGATAATATTGAAAAGAAGATGTGTCCTATTGTCCTGGGCAAATGCAGCCAAAAACAAAGTTTCTTCATTATTAATAAATTTTTGTTTCTCTCCCAATCGCATACGCAGGACTTTTTTAAAACGCTGGGAAGTACTTCCCAACACCCGAATCTGGGACCCAAAGAAGACAATCTCACTGTTTTCTCTAAAAGCTGCCAAATTGTTACTGCCGTCTTATGTATTCAAAACTTTTTGGACTATAGGGGGATATTTGTTTTTGGAGGCCACAATAAATCCTAATGATTTTCCAGATGTTTGTGCTGAAACAATGTACTATTGACTTTTTTGTCTTTATCATAGGTAAGATTCTCTAATGAAGTAAAAGTTCCTTCATTAATATTTAGCATATCGATTTTTTCTATGATATATTTATTTTTTCCGGGCTCTTGGCGCGCACGGACAATATTCATGGTTTTGAACACTACAAAATCCTGATCATGGTAATCAATGCGAATCGGCAAAAAAGTTTCCTCCGAAATCCATACTGTTAGCATGCCATATACCGGACTTCGAAAAACCGGACGCAGCTCCATTTTGTAGCATTTATTGTTTTTATAATCAACCCGCCCCAAAATTGTCGCACTATAATTCACACGGTATTTGGCATTGGCAAAATCAAAATAATAAAAATCAGTGCCCAAAACGGGACGAAAACGGTCTATAGCCTGTTTGTAAAACAAAGTTTTGGATAAAACATTGTACACCCAAATATCATTACCAAAATCCCGATACAAAACATTTTCCAAAACCCCTCGGCTGGACGATTTGTAAGAATACAATTGGTGTTTTCCTTTTTGC
>CAZCVM010000177.1:0-1136 GCA_964501965.1 uncultured Leptospiraceae bacterium
GATCAAAAAATTTCCTGGTCAGACGGCGGTCTAACATACGCTATTAAAAATGACATGGCCTTTATTGCTGATGAAATCAATCTATGTACGCCAGATTTACTGAAAAGATTTACTTCTTTATTGGCCAATGGTTATCTGGAATTGTATGAAAAAGACAATGCTATTTTGCGCAAACAAAATTTCTTTACCTTTATGGCAACTCAAAACCCACAGGAAGGCTTTGAAGGCAGAAAACCGCTCACTCGGGAAATTGGCCGATTTTTTGCTGTCATACACATTCCCAATCATACCCATGATGAACTGGTAGAAATACTCCAGGGTTTGTATCATCTACCTAAGACATTGATCAACCAATTTGTCGCCATAGCGCAAAGCATCGAACAAAGTCTAAGGGATGGTGAACTGGGGTATGGTGATTTTGAAAATTATCATTTCAATTTGCGCAATCTCAAACGTTTATGCGCGCGCGTAAGTGCTTACCATGAATTGATATCCGTAAAAAATGAAAATGAATTTTGGCTGCAAATACGCGAACATGGTTTAGCTGCGTATCTGTGGCAAGAAATCTGGGATATTTTCGGAGCAGGGTTTCGTCAGCCACAGGATATCAAAACGATCAAAGATATAATAATCAAACACATTTCCGGTTTACAGGAAATGGAAATCGAATCCATTCAACTGATACAAAATGATCATCAAATGCAGATTGGCCGCGCCATATTAAACAAAATGGAAAATAAATTCAATCACCAAAAAGAATATTGTCCTCTAGCGCAAAGTGCTGAAAAATTTCCATTGTCGCGCCAGAGAGGTATTTATCTGGAACGCATTGCTGCTGCCGTATCCATGGGAGAAAATATTTTACTAGAGGGTCCAGCAGACGCTGAACTGGATGGTTATATTCAATGGCTCGCTTATATTTTGCAACGTCCATTTCATGAAATTACTATTGGCCGGGAAACCTCTTTGATGGATCTAGTTGGTTCTATTCGTCCCACAGGAAATGGTATACAATGGGTGGATGGACCATTAACAGTGGGTATCCGACAGCAAGCGTTTATTGTACTGCGTGGTCTCGAATTGGCTGGTCCAGAAGTGATCGAAAAACTGAACATGCTCACGGATGACGCGCGTAT
>CAZCVM010000177.1:1146-5750 GCA_964501965.1 uncultured Leptospiraceae bacterium
TTTTGCCTGCAGAATCCGGAACTATTGATCCTCTCCCCCTGGGCAAAGATGGCAGAATTTTTGCAATCCATAGTATCGATGCGCATCGTAAAGGCAAAAAATTGTCTCGTGCTTTTCGCAACCGGTTTACCTCGTTTTTTATTCCTGAGATCACATCACCGGTTGATCTGGAAGAAATGATCTTGCATTATAGTTCATGGAAAATGGATCCGGCAAGTCAAAACCTAGCCCGCATAATGGTCAAATTTCATTTAACCGCAAAAGAAATGGGAATGCACAGAAAAATCGGTGCGGAAAACAATACCCCCTATGAATTTGGCTGGCAGAATTTGCGCCGTTGGGTAGATGCTATTAAAAATTGGCAAGGAGAAAGTCACAATAAACGTTTTGTGGAAGGAGCCAATTATTACTATCTTGCGCAAATAGCGCATCCCAAAGACTGCGCGCTAATGAGTCAGGTACTTCATCAAATATTGGAAAATCCTGATCAATCACTCAAAGAACTATTGCAGTCAAACAAAGATCTGACTATAGATTCCAAGGATATATGGCAAAGGTATTTTCAAAAAGGCGATATTCAAGAAAAAAAAAAGCCCGATGACTATTTCAAACGCAATAAAGCCAAATACAATAAATACGGGCCCAAAAGACACAAAGGATTGAACATAAAAACACCGGATACTGGCGGCCATATAAAAGAAGGAGACAACGCTTTTTTTGGCAAAGATACAGCCGGCCAAAGAGGATTTGGTGAAGGCGGCACCGGCGGTGGAGGCATGGCTTATCGTTCTGAATATTTGTTGGCCAAAGTACGACAAAAACGAGTCAATTTGTGGGATTATCATATTGGATTGGAATTGTCAGATTTCAATAAAACGTTTTATCAGGAATTGGAGCGATTGATTGCTGATTTATTGACTTATATGGAAGCTGAGAATCCGCCTCAGAGGGAATTTAGAAAACAAGGTTCCAAAATACATTTTGCCAGATACATGGCTCATCAAAACGGCAAAGAACAACGTATCTTCGAAAAAAGAGTTTTCATGGACAAAAACGAACAAGAAAAACCCACAATTTTATTTTTGATCAATAAAGGCCGGCGTATTTTCAATTTTGATTTCGCCTTGGAAACCGTTGTATCGTTATTTGCGGCAGTAAAAGTTTTGGATCACTTGCCTGTACGGTATGCTGTTTGGGGATACTCCAATTTTCATCGCTCGCAGCATCAAGTGGATTTGCTGCCCTTCAAGGAAATGGATGAAAATTTGACGGATCGGGTCGAAGCAAAGCTTTATCAGCATTTGGCGGATAAATGGGATGGCCGCAATTTAGATGAAGGCCCTATTGCCGATAAAATCAGAGACATATTTCCTGCAAGTCCGGGGAAAAAATTGCTGGTTTGGTTTTCCGATTTTCGCGGCGAATATTCCAAAAAATATGACGATGAATACTGGCAAGATTATGATTTCAATCATATTGGCCGCTTGCTGCAAGATTTGCGCGGCAACCAAATAGAACCGTATTTATTGGGAGTGGGTAGCAGGGCTTTGGCTCCATGGCTGCATGAGCAATACACTCTGATCTCAGAGGAAAATATGGCAACATTGCCTACGTTTCTCGTCAAGGAAATAGTAAGAAAAATTTATTAAGCAAGGTGACTATTATGGACAAATATTATTGGGGAAAAAATTTCCCTTTTGATTTCTCTTATCAAAGCGAGTTCAAAAATTTATGTGACATTCCATCTGAATTTGAAAAATTGACCAAGGAAGACAAGTATACAAAATTTGCCAAAGTGCGCCAATTGATCCATGAATGGCGTCAAAAAAATCCAGCATTGTTTAATGATTACTCGCCATCGGATTTTATCGCCATGGGGCTTTTTTATGAAATATACCATTTTATCATTGGCCATTTTGCCGATCATTTTGCAAAGGATTTTTGGAGCAAAATTGACCTCAATGCGCATCGCTCTTTACTGGAACATTTTTATGATCAATATTGGTTTTATCCGGTACAGCGCTGGTTTATCGAACGCGATCAAAAAATTAATCTAACCGATCCTGATCCAGAAAACGCTTTTCACAAAATTTTTTCCGATCGTATGTCAGATCGGGAAATTTCTGTCTTGCTGGCTGAAGATGTATTTGTAGTTCACTTCATGGAAAAAAATCCGGCATTAAATCAATATCGTACTACTTTTTTTTCACGGGAATTTCTTTCCAGTCCTACGTATCATGAATTTATTTCCCGTATCGAATTGGCAGCCGAAGAACATGGGCCTTATGGTGGCTTTACGAAAAATCTTTATCAACTGCTGCTAGAGCCCATAAAACAGTCACCTGATTCTTTGGGGTCTCAATTGGAATTTATCCAGAAAAAATGGGGCCGCATTTTACCAGAAGAAATCTCCAAAAAAATATTGATTTCCATGGACTATATGTCTGAGGAATGGGCACAACGAGGCGGCCCGGGGCCAGGACCAGCGGAAACTTTTGTGCCGGATTATGGAGCTTTGGATTTATTTCCTGAATATGACGCTTTTACTTATGATAAGGATTGGATGCCCCGTGTCGTACTCATGGCCAAAAGTACTTATGTCTGGCTGTATCAACTTTCATTGAAATACAAAGAAAATATTCATACTCTCGATCAAATACCTGAGCAAGAATTGGACTTACTCGCGCAATGGGGCTTTACTGGATTGTGGCTCATCGGATTGTGGGAAAGAAGCAGTGCATCGAAGCGTATCAAGCAGATCAAAGGCAATTCGGAAGCAATATCCTCTGCTTATTCCTTGTACAATTATTCTATCGCGCAAGATTTGGGCGGAGAAGAAGCTTTGAATGTTTTGCGAGATAAACTCAAACAACGAGGTATTAGACTGGCAGCAGATATGGTCCCGAACCATACAGGTATCCATTCTGAATGGGTGATCAATCGTCCTGATTATTTTTTGTCCCTGCCCTACCCTCCGTTTCCATCCTATCAATATACGGGTATCAACCTTTCCGAACTGGCGCATGTTGAAGTACAAATTGAGGATGGATATTGGCAGCATACAGATGCGGCAGTTGTATTCAAGCGCACAGATCATGAACATGGCGATGTCCGCTATATTTATCATGGCAATGACGGCACTTCTACTCCGTGGAATGATACAGCCCAGTTGGATTTTTCCAAAGAAGAAGTACGGGAAGCTGTATTGCAAGAAATCCTGCATGTGGCCCGCAAATTTCCAATCATCCGTTTTGACGCCGCAATGACACTAGCCAACAAACATATTCAACGCCTGTGGTTTCCTTTACCCGGCCAGGGCGGCGCAATCCCATCACGCAGTGAACATTCATTGACTCCTGATCAATTCAAAGAAATATTTCCTTATGAATTCTGGCGCAAGGTCGTTGACCAAATAAACGCGGAAATGCCGGACACATTGCTTTTGGCTGAAGCATTTTGGTTAATGGAAGGATATTTTGTGCGCACTTTGGGCATGCACCGTGTTTACAACTCTGCTTTTATGAATATGCTTCATAAAGAAGAAAACGACAAATATCGTAAACTCATTCGGGAAACATTGGAATTCAATCCTGAAATATTGAAACGTTATGTCAATTATATGAACAATCCTGACGAAGATACCGCAGTTGCTCAATTTGGCAAAGGCGACAAATATTTTGGCGTAGCATTGATGATGGCAACCATGCCTGGCTTGCCCATGTGGGGTCACGGCCAAATCGAAGGTCTGACAGAAAAATACGGTATGGAATACGCTCGATCCTATTATGACGAATTTGCAGATACAGAGTTGGTTGCCAACCATGAAAAATTAATTTTCCCGTTACAACGCAAAAGATATTTATTTGCCAATGTAGAAAACTTTACTTTTTTTGACTTTTGGCGCAATGACGGCACTATTGATGAAAATGTATTCGCGTATACAAACAGATACGATGAAGAAAAAGCTTTGATATTGTATCACAATAAATTTTGTGATACATCCGGCTGGATATACCAGGCTACTGGCTTCAATATGGGCTTTTCCGAACACAAAAAAAATATTGTTTACCGCAATCTTAGCGAAGCCCTGGGAATTCATGTAAACCCCCAAACCTATATCCTTTTTCAAGATCAATTTACCGGTCTGGAATACATCCGCCATAGCGTGGAATTGTCCAGTCGAGGACTTTTTGCCGAGTTGGCTGCCTACAAAACCCATGCTTTTATCAATTTTCGCGAGAAAAAAGATTTTGATCATTCATGGTACAATTTTATGACTTACCTTAACGGCAAAGGTATTTTAAATATTGAACGGGAGTATGAAAAATTCTGTTTAAAGCCAATATTAAAACATATTCAGGAAATATTTGACATCAAAGGGTTTCATGAGCTTCAGAAAAAGATATTGCTGCATTTCCATAAACTCATTGAAAACAAAATATTATTGGAAACATTGGCTCAAATCAGCAACTACAAAAAAAAGCATATTACCGCACTGGAACAAAGCAATTTTTTTCTAGAAAAAATGAGCAACGCATTGCAGCAATTGTTTAGCGATAGACATTGGCAAGAAGCACTCCGCATTGACCTGATTGACTCACAGA
>CAZCVM010000178.1:0-1465 GCA_964501965.1 uncultured Leptospiraceae bacterium
TCTACTTTTTTCTGGTTTACCTGAATATCCTGGATTAGCTGTTGTATGCTTTGTTTGTCTTGGCCAAAACAAATCAATTGTACGGCTGTTTGGCCGTAGCAACCATTGTCCGGGAAAATATAAGCCAGGGACAGACCCTTAGACTGGAGAAAATGTTGTATTTGATCCCTACTCCAGGGATTTCCCCAAAAACCGAAAGCAATACGCCAGCCAATACTGAACTCCGGTTTTTGGATTTGCCAGGCAATGCAGCCGTTTTCCAGGCCCAAAACCCGATGCGCAAAAGAAAAAGCTTCGTGCAAATTGTGGGTTGTGATCACAATGCCTTTATTTTTTTCCCTGGACCAATCACTTAGCCAATGCAGCAATTGCAACCGCGCATTTGGATCCAGACCGGCAGATGGTTCATCCATTAACACAATATCCGCATCCTGGGCCAATGTCATAGCAATGTCGATTTTTTTGCGTTGGCCAAAAGACAATTGATCCACTCTTTGCGCCAGATCAGGCAATCCAATATCCGCCAAAAATTGCTCCTTATTTTGTTTTGGTTGAATATTCCAAATCTGGTTCCATTTGTGAGCCCATTGCAAATTGTCATTGCCAGTAGCCAATGCCATGGCTGGTCCTTTGTGCGGGAAATAACTCATTTGTATTCCTTTGGCCCGCGAGATAATTCCTGTCCTGGGAACAATACTGCCATAGATCAAACGCAGCAATGTGGTTTTTCCGCAACCATTGGAGCCGACAATCGCGACACGTTCTTTGGCGAACAATTGGAGCGACAATTGACGCAAAGCATCCTTTGTGGCCCGCGCGAACAAGACACGCGCCTGCGGATACGCAAACGAAACAAAATTTATTTGAATAATTGATTGACTGTATATGCCGCTATAGAACATGATCGTTACTCAAAATTAGATTTGTCCAAAATGTCGATATTTGTGATGCGGGCCTAAGACCTGTTACATGATCGTTTTCAGGACAATGTATTAGTTTATTGATATTTGATTGTTTACAGGTGGAAACATGTTTAAAAAAATTATCAATTTAATGAAGAAAATATTGAAAAAACATTATAAATGGATTTTTATTTATATTCCATTAGCTTTTGCTTTAGTACTTTCCACATACATTACATTGATATACATACAGTGGACCCACCAGGAGGAGACAATTCTCAGCCGGCTCAAGGATTACAAGCGTTTTATTGATTATACGGAAGATTTGCAAGACGGCATCAAAATCGGCGGCTACCTGGCATCTGATATGCAAAGTACAGCTATCAGCATTCCCAGCAAAATATATGACCGCAATGGCATATTAATCGGTGAATTTTTTAGTGAAAAACGGGAAGTCATACCCCTCAAACGCATTCCGCAAAATGTGATTCACGCAGTCATGGCCAATGAGGACGCTAATTTTATGAAACACCACGGCATAAATCCCAAAGCGATTGTGCGCG
>CAZCVM010000178.1:1475-5737 GCA_964501965.1 uncultured Leptospiraceae bacterium
ATTAATATCTTTAGCATGAGCTACCGGCAAGGAGGGTCGACTCTGACCCAGCAATTGGCAAAAGTTTTGTTTACCAGCGGAAAAAAAACCATTAAGCGCAAAATATTCGAAGCGTTTTGCGCCTGGGAGATCGAAAAAAACTATGACAAACATGACATTTTAACCATGTATCTAAATTTGATTTATTTTGGCCGAGGCGCGTATGGAATCGAGGAAGCAAGCAACACTTATTTCAACAAATCCGCGCGGTTTCTTAGCCTGGGAGAAGCGGCCATGCTCGTCGGCCTAATACCCAATCCGCATTATTTCAATCCTATCCGCAATATTTCTACCTCTTATCATCGGGCTTCCCTGGTATTGTTGCGTCTACGGGAAACGAACAAAATTTCTGACGCAGAAAGGCAAAAAGCTTTGCATCAATTGAAAAAAGACTGGCAGATTACTTTGATTTCCAGTCATCCCCAGGGCGGCACATCTATGATCGGCAAATACTCCAACCAAAGTTTTCGGATCAACAAAGCACCCCATTTCAATGAACGTATCCGCCGCGACCTGATCAAAATATTTGACGAGAAAGACCTCAAGAGAAATGGTCTAAAAATATACACTACATTGGACTACAATAAACAGCGGGTCGCAGAAAAGCTGATCCAACAAGCTGTTGAAAAACAGCGCAACTATCATCGGAAAAGAGCGCAAGCATTTGAAAAAAAAGGCCAACACAAAAAAGCCCGCGAGGAAAAACAAAAAGCTGAAAATATTAACAGCGCGATGATTTCGATAGATCCGCGCACTGGAGAAATACACGCGTATATGGCTGGCTACGAATTTTCCGCCAAAAATCAACTTGACCGTATCACCCAGAGTTTCCGTCAGCCCGGATCTTCTTTCAAGCCTTTTGTGTATTTGTCCGCGATCGAAAGTAAAAAACTGACCATCACTAGCATCATTCAGGACAAACGGTTTACCATCAACGGTTATTCGCCGCAAAACTACAACCACAAATACCTGGGGCCAGTGACAGCGCGTGACGCTTTGCGCAAAAGTATCAATACCGCCGCAGTCGCTGTGCTTTACAAAACTGGTTTTCATCAATTATTTGATTTTCTGCAAAAAGGTCTTGGGTTGAGCACGCAAGAACGGAAAAAAAGATTTCCCGCCAATTTATCTATCGCATTGGGCTCATCAGCGATATCCCCATTGGAACATGTAAAGCTGCATTCTATCATTGCCAATGGCGGCGGATACATCGAACCTTATGGCTTGCGTTATGTCGAAGACTATGGCGGCAAGATTTTGCACAACAATGAAAAAAATATTCACGAAGCCATAATGAAAAAAAAAGAACGGGACACCTGGCAAATTGTTTCTCCGCAAGCTGCCTACATTGTCACCCGGATGATGATGGCCTACTTTGAACCAGGAGTTTCCAGCTACAGATGGAAAAAAAGCCTAAAATTGCCTTTTGATATCGGCGGAAAAACCGGTACCACCTCCCATTATGTGGATGCCTGGTTTGTGGGCTATACTCCACGTCTGGTGACCTCTTTGTGGATGGGCAATGACGCGGGCAACATCTCCCTGGGACCGCGCGGCTCCGGAGGCGGACTCATGGCACCATTATGGGTCAACTATATTTCTCAAATACGCAATTATGTCAAAAAAGACACTTTTCCGGTTCCGGAAACTGGTATTGTGTATGAAAACGCCTGCAATGTCACCGGCAAAGTACCGTCCAGTCCCAAAACCTGTAAACACGCACTGATACGCCAGCCTTATATCGCCGGCACAGAACCAGGAGAATACTGTCCCCTGCATCCATAAGTTGTTGTACAAAAGACCTTTGGTCTCCTACCTGCGGTGTTTACTCTATTTTTTTCCTTGACGCGTTGCCCTTTTTCATTTCTTATTCAGTAATAAATATGACGGCGCAACTTGATGGTCTAAGCGGCGGCGCAGACAAATACAAAAGGCTCGAATCCCTGACCCAGCTCGAGGAACTCAATTTGAATGGCAATAGTCTGACAGATTTGCCGGATTTTTCCGACTTTAGTAAACTCAAAAAAATCGACCTTAGCTCCAATACACTTGCATCCTATGATTTTAGCACTTTATGCGACAACACTCTACAAAACCTGGAACAAATTGATCTGCCATGGAACAATTTGACTGGGTTGCCGGATCTTTCCAAATGCGGCAAACTGCAAAAACTTCACTTAAACAATAACAGCATTTCAAATTTGACCATTCTGAATGCAAAGTCTTTCCCAACGCTTCAAGTACTCAATTTGCATACCAACAGTCTGGGAGACATCACACCATTGAAAAATCTCACAACTTTGCAACAGCTCATCTTGAGCTACAATAGCTCTCTAAGCAATATAGATGAGCTAGCCACTATCACAAGCTTAACAAAATTGTCCGTCAATAGTTGCGGCCTGGAAGATACTGAATTTGCTGCGATAGCCCAAATAAGCCAGCTTGAAAGACTAAGCATAAGTGAAAACATTGCTATCACTGAACTGCCAACATTGTCCGGCATGACCCAATTGAAATATCTTTACATAAATGACACTGGTATCACAGATATTTCCCCTATTTCCCAGTTGACCCAATTGAAAGAGCTGAACATAGAAAACATAGCAATCACAAGTATTGCCGGTCTCAATAATGAAACCCTAAAAAGTACATTGATATATCTCGATATTGATAAGAATGATATTAACGATTTCAGTGTATTGTCCGGCTTTACCAATCTAACCAGCTTGTCCATAGCAAACAATACTCCAAAGCTGACAGCAATCCCGTCGAGTGTTACAGGTCTGACCCAGTTGAAAAACCTGGATCTAAGAGACAACAGCATTGTAGACATTTCCAGTTTACAGCATTTTGACCAATTGATGCAATTGACTTTGAATGACAATAGTATCATAGATATTGCTCCCCTGGCAAACAACACAGGACTGGGAAGCAATGATTATGTAGGAATTAAAAACAATCCGTTGTCAGATGATTCAAAAAACATTCATATTCCGGCATTGCAAGCCAGGGGGGTTCATGTTGAGTCTAACTAAGCAAAGACTTTTGGCAGTCTGATTTTTTGACTTTATAGCGATATTTTTTCACAAATCGAGGTTTTCCAACAAAAATCTATTTGCCAAGACAATGATTCCCAAAAATCTTTCATAATAGTTATTTAAACATATTATGAAACTTCAATACTCAAGGAGACCATTATGGGAAAACCATTTGTCTTGGCCATAGATCAAGGTACAACAGGTAGCCGGGTTTTTTGTATGGACCAAAACGGCGACCAATTGTCTTTAAGCTACAAAGAACATAAACAAATATACCCCAAACCAGGCTGGGTTGAGCACGATGCTATGGAAATTTGGCACAATACACTCGAACTCATTTTGGAAGCATTGAACAACAGCAATTTGAATGGATCGGATTGCCAGGCAATCGGCATTACCAACCAGCGGGAAACCATAGTCGCCTGGGATAAACAAACAGGCATACCTGTTCACAATGCCATTGTATGGCAGTGCCGCCGGACTTCGGACAAAATCAAACAATTGCAGGAAAAAGGCCTTTATGATCTATTTCACAACAAAACGGGTTTGATATTGGATCCGTATTTTTCCGGCACAAAGATTTCCTGGTTATTGGAAAATAGCTCCAAAGCAAAAGAAGCTGCGCGGTCAGGCAATCTGCTGGTCGGAACAGTGGAAACATGGCTGATTTGGAATCTTACTGGCGGAAGCAGCCACAAAACAGACTATACCAATGCGTCCCGTACTTTGATTTTCAACATTGAAGAAAAAAAATGGGATACAGAATTGTTGTCCATTTTAAATATACCTCAAGATATTTTGCCGGAGGCTGTGCCTTCCTGCCATGAATTTGGTACTACCCAGGGCATCAAAGGCCTGCCCAATGGCACTCCTATTTGGGGTTCTGCGGGTGATCAACAAGCAGCACTATACGGCCAGGCCTGTGTGGACCCTGGGCAAGCAAAAAATACGTATGGTACGGGCTGCTTTTTGCTGTTGAATACGGGCAGTCAATTGGTACGCTCGCAAAAAGGTTTGCTCACCACTCTCGGCTGCAATGCCAAGGGAGAAGCTGCTTATGTTCTGGAAGGCGCGATTTTCATTGCTGGTGCGGCCATCCAGTGGCTGCGTGATTCGCTGAAAATTTTGGACAACGCTGCCCAGTCAGAAATCCTGGCCAAACAAGCCAATCCAGACAACAATGTG
>CAZCVM010000179.1:0-5704 GCA_964501965.1 uncultured Leptospiraceae bacterium
GGTGGCGGTCAGGTGGACATTGTAAACGGAAACTTTGTATTCAATATTGCGGAAGCCTACTTGATTGAAAACGGAAAAATCGGACCAGCAATACGCGGCGCGACCCTCACGGGTAATGGCCCTCGAATCATGGAGACTATTGATATGGTCGGCTCAGATCTAGGATTTGCGATTGGCACTTGCGGCAAAAATGGCCAGGGTGCACCAGTCAGCGATGCTCAACCAACAATCAGAATACCGGAAATTATTGTAGGAGGAGTTGTTTCATGAGTAATACAAATTCAATCAAACGCTTTGATGAGCACCTGGGCATTGCTCTAGCAAAAAAATTTCTAAACGATTTGCCCAGCACGCATAGCGGCGAATTGTATTTTAGCACTGGTATGGCCACCAAAGTCCAAGTGCGAAATGGCCGGATCGAAAGCATTACAGAAAAACATGAAGAAGGCATGGGCATACGCGTATTGGACCACAAAGGACGAATGGCATTTATATCCCAAACAGATATTTGCGCAAAAGGAATAAAAAAAGCCTGGCAAAATCTGCAAGAAGCATTGCCTTACGCGCCCAAAGATCCTCATTTGCAATTGCACAAACCAGAGCCCCAGGAAAAACAAGGACCATTACCAGCCGTATATGACTTTGAGATCGCCACAGCAGACAAAGATCAATTGTTGCAAATGGCCCTGGACCTGGAAAGCAAAACAAAACAGGCCAGTCCGTTAGTCAACAACTTCGAAGAAAATTCGATACACCGGCATCATGGAACCAGCTATATCTTCAACACCCATGGCCTAAACAAAGCTTATAGCACTGCCATTATTACAGCGGAAACCGTTCCCATGGCAGAAAAAGACGGCCAAAAAGAAGTGGGCTATGGATTTTCTTTTGCACGCAAACTCAACGATCTTGATCTAAACAAAGTTGCTGTCCAGGGAGCAGATCGGGCAACAAGAAAACTAGGCGCAAAAAGCATTGCCACAGGCCAATATCCAGTAGTCTTGGAACAAGAAATGTCAGCGTCTTTGATTAGCGCGCTTTTGTCAGCTTTTTACGGAAAAAATGTCTGGCTCAACAAATCATTGTTCAAAAATAAGTTGGGACAAAAAATAGCTGCTGATCATGTCCAGCTTATCAATGATCCAAGCCACGAACAAGGCTCCTACATCTTGCCGATAGATGATGAAGGTTTACCTGTACGCAAAACCCAGCTCATTGAAAACGGCGAACTCAAAGCATTTTTGCACAATTTGTATAGTGCGCATGCTTTACAAAGCCAACCCACTGCTTCCGGCATGCGCGGCTATGGATCATTGCCGGGCACTGGGCCAGCCAATTGCTATTTTCAACCAGGGACTCTTAGTAAAGAACAGATCATCCAATCCATTGATCGAGGAATCTTTGTGGACGAAATGATGGGGCTTCACACCATCAATCCGGTTTCCGGAGATTTTTCCGTAGGCATGAGTGGTCAGTTTATTCAAAATGGCGTTTTTGCATATCCTGTTTCCGGTCTTGCGCTGGCCGGCAATATTCAAGATTTACTTTTTTCCATAGACCAAATTGGCACAGATCTTAAATTTTTTCTGGGCGGCTTGGGCGGCTCCACCATACTATTAGACAATTTGAGCATAAGCGGCACATAACAAATTACAAAAGCGAGAAAATTTAATGAAAAAAAGCAAGACAATAATAAAACGCGCACTACTTGCCAGTATCCTTGTTCTTATATCTCTGGCTTTTGCCATAGCGGTGATAATGATAGGCAAAATCGAGACATTTCAAAAAGTGACACACCAGGATATTTTATCAGACAAAAAACGCATAGCTCATTATGGCCTGGGCACGAACAAAAATCCATCTGATTTTGGGTTTTCTCAATACACTACAGTATCCTACGAATCCACATTGGATAAAACAAAATTGGAAGCATGGTATATCCCACCAAAAGTCAATAGCTCAAAACATGCCTTAGTTTTGGTGCATGGCATGGGAGCCAACAGATTGCGCACAGTAAAATATTTGCAACTGATTCGCGAGAACCAATTGGATAAAATATATTCCATTATGATACCAGACATGCGCAATTCAGGCAACTCACAAGAATCCAGAGTCAGCATGGGTTACAAATTCGCTGAAGATTTGCACGCGACTCTTATTTTTTTGCGCAAAAAATACCATATTCAAAATATTACCATATATGCTTTTTCTATGGGAGCCATGGCCACACAAATACTGCTTCATAGAGAAAAACTTTACCAGGATTTGAAGTCCCGCGGACTATCCATAGATAAAATAATTTTCGATTCTCCCCTGGTCAATGTAGAGGACTCATTGCATTTTGCAGGCAAACAAAAAAATATTCCGTCTTTGCTCATCGATTATGCTTTTTGGATATACAATATAAAAACGGCTGGTTTCGCTCAAAAAATGCGCTTGCATTATTTGTATCAAAAGCAAAAAATACCATTGCTTATATTACAGGCAAAAAATGACACAAAAGGCTTTTATCCTATATTGGTCAATGAAATGAAACAATTGAAAAACGATGCTGTTCGCGTCTTATATTTTCCAACCGGTCATCATGTGAAAATCTACCAAAACCCAAAAACACGCCTATCATACTCAAACGCTGTCAGTGACTTTTTAAAGCAAAATCATCAGCCATAAATGACATCCAATTTGGGTATAGAAGATTCAATAGGGATCGTATCAATATTTTGAGCATTTCTTTTTGCCAGCTCATAACGTATCAGGGCTAAAGGTGTAATCTCGTCACACGAATCTACCTGAATACTATATTGAGTGTATTCAGTTCCGATATTCATGGTCGGTTCATCCGCAAACAGATTCTTATCCTTTAAATACTTTTCCACTGCTTGCTTATCCTGATTTGGTACATTAAAAACAAGAAGCACTTTTTTTTCCGCGTACACAGAGCCGTACAAATTGAGCAAAAACATATCTAGCAAATCTTGCTTTGCCGGATTGTCTTTCAAAATTGGATTGATCCAAATAGATGTTTGCGACACAAAGACTTCTTCAATGATTTTCAATCCATAATTGCGAATAGCACTGCCGGATTGCGTGATTTCCAATCCTATATCAGCACCTGAATTTTTTATCTTTGCTTCAGTTTTCCCCCAGGTTTCATAAATCAAAACACCCTGCTTGATTTTTGACGGTGTTTTGTATTTTTGCACTGAAAAATCTTTATAACTATCCTGCATGTCTATTTTGGCCAATGTCTTTTGTATCCAATCCAAAGCTAAATACGGCATCTCAGAAACCACAGTAATAATTTTTTTGTGGGAACACAAATCCTTTAGAAAATCTTCTGTGTTTGAAAAATCATTGTCATTGTTGATAATACCAACAAGCCGGACATGCCCGCGATCCAGCTTCAATGCCCGCTGCAAAGAAACAGGCGTCTGGTATTGCAATTGCATCTCCAAAATTCGTTCCTGAATCCAATCGTCTCCGGCAATTGCCACATCCAGTTCACCAATATGCAATTGACTACCAAATTCCTGAGGTCTACCATCCCAGCCAAACGCAAAATGGATTGCTTGAAAAGAAGTTGGTCCGCCCTTGTCATAACCTTTTGTCTTAAAGCCAGCATTTTCCAGCAATTCTACTAAATTACCACCACGACTAGGATTTGCCAGGGATCCGGCGGGCATACCAATGATCAACTGATCGTTCAAATTTATATTACTCATAATTTATTTATCCTCGTTTAAAAATTAACTTTCTGGCGATCACTTGTATTTATCCAGAATCGTCAATGTATCATCTTTTTCAATCCGGCGATAATAACAAGATTCATACGGAGAACCATTATTTTTTTTTGCATGACAGGCCCCTTTCCCCTGAGGTGTTACAATATACACCAAAGAATTTTGTTCGCAATTGATGAGTATCTCCTCCATTTTTAACATATCACCGGAAGTCAGCCCTTTTTTCCAAAGTTCATTGCGGCTACGGCTCCAATAGGTAGCGTATCCGCTTTTTCTTGTCTCTTCAAAAGCAAGCTTATTGACAAAAGAGACGATAAGTATATCTTTGTTGCGCGAATCTTGCGTAACCACAGGGATCAATTTATCTCCATCTGGCCCAAAATCCAACAACAAATCTTGAGTATATTCCTTACTCATAACATTTCCTTTTATTATTTTTATTTTAGTCAAAAATCAAATACATAAAATATAATTTTTCACACGGTGCAGCCAATTATTTTCAAAAACTAATCACTCAATTGGCCGCAATCTGCTATCATTACATTTTGTTTTGGCGTTCCGTTTGAGTTTCCCTGGAATTCCATTTTTTTTACTATGTCCATACCCTCAACTACCTTACCAAATACCACATGTTTACCATTGAGCCATTCAGTAACAACTGTGGTGATAAAAAATTGAGAACCGTTTGTATTCGGACCCGCGTTGGCCATACTCAAAAGACCTGGTTCACCATGCTTCAAAGAAAAATTTTCATCCGCAAAACGTTCTCCATAAATAGATTCTCCACCCATGCCATTGCCATGGGTAATATCTCCGCCCTGACACATAAATTGAGGAATAATTCGATGAAAAGATGATCCTTTGTAATGCAAAGGTTTTTTGTTTTGGCCTGTTCCTTTCTCGCCAGTACACAAAGCACGAAAATTTTCCGCTGTTTTGGGGACAATATCTGCAAATAGTTCAAAAACGATTCTGCCTGCGTCTAAACCATTGATATTAATATCAAAAAAAACTTTTGGGTTTTTCATGTTCACTCCGATTTCTTTTATGATTAATAAAATTGATGTATTTGCAGTTCTTTGTAAATAGAAAAAGTATAAAAGATACCGCAAAAGGCAAAAATAAAATCAGCTTATTCTCTGGCAAGGATTTTTAATATACCCAAGCCGTTATGGTTTTTACAGCACACATAGACCGCCTGTACTCAAGTGAATATCCATTGGTTTGATTGGGCTGTTTGTCTTTTTTTTAGTTTAATGGCGATTATTCTATTTGAGGATACCAAAGGGAAACCATTTTAACCCTTTTTGTCAATTTTTTAACCAAATAGACTTGCAATCCAATGCAGTTATTTAAAATTTCTTTTCCCTTAGCAAACCCCTTATAAATTATTTGAAGAACCAAATCGAGAAAATGATCAATCGCATAAGCCAAAAGCCAGGAAACAGAAACCTTGCCATACCTGCGTGCGTCCAAATTTTTCTCATAATCTCTCTGCCCAATATATAAATTTACTATGTGGACGCCTCCCTCTGGCTGCTGATATCTGACACGTTTCTGTTTGCCTGCAACCTCGAAAGCACGTTCACTAATATACCGCAACAGCAAAATCATCAAATCATTCATTGGTATCTTGTGTTTCTCTGCTGTTTCTTCCAAAATGATTTTATGGCGTGATTTTAGGCTTACGCTTGTATGATTCATGTATTGCTTTGGTTTTGATTCAGGATTCATAATAGACCTCTTCACAAAAATTATGGGGTTCTATTATTAAGAAAGCTGCCGAAACCCTGGTTTGTCCCAAAAAAACACGATTTTTTATTTTTTAATGCTTTATTTTTTATATAGTTATTTAAAAGTTTTTTAAATAACTAAGTTTGAGGTTTACATTCTTCCAAATATTTGAGCAACCGGTATATTGTATAAATAGTATCCGCCTTAATCTTGTGCCTCATAGCCAATCT
>CAZCVM010000180.1:0-5686 GCA_964501965.1 uncultured Leptospiraceae bacterium
CGGCCCCTGGTTCCACCGCGAAAAGTTCGGCTTCAGCTTCTGGGATGCTGACCCCAGCAACAATAACAACAATGCTATTTTGCGGGCAAAATGGACCGGCACTCTAAAGGACAATCTTTATTGCAACCCATCTAAATCTAACTGTGACCCCAACAATACCGGTCCTTGATTTTGCGGAGTGGGTTATTCGTGGTGCGGGTCTGAGAGCCGCACCACCCAAAGTTAAGGAATTGCATCACCCAAGGAAGGATAAATACAAAAATATAATACTGAATCCTAACAATAAAATTATAGTAAGCATTGTGTCGTTATGGGAAATTTACCTTTTTCTTTTTTTTCGACTTTTTCCTTTTTTTCTTTTCAGCGAATTTATATCAATTACATTTTTTTTTCCATTTTTTTCACTGAAAGAAATAAATTTTTCCGCATTGTTTTCTTTCGGTTCTATTAGTTCCTTTAGTGTTTCTGCTATTGCATGAAAAGGACTGCTTTTAAAGGTTTCAGAAGCAAAAGTTTTTCCTTCCCTAAGAAAATCTTCTTTCTTTTCAAAAGAAGCTTTATGGTATTCATAGACAGGTATCAAATGTTCATGAAGATTTATAATATGGGGGTCATATCTCTTATCTTTTACGATTTTTGTTAACCACTCCAATCCTTTGTATGAAAAAATATCACAAAGAACCATTCCAATATATGTTTGCCGGTTACCAATTTCAATTATTTTATTATCATCAATTATCTTTAAACACAAATCTTCAGTGTAGGTAAATGGTATGTCGCTTAGCAGAGATATGACGCCCTCATTAAAATTTTCGTTATTATATATATGATCACTGACAAGATCTACAATTTCTTTGGAACCAATATTTTTTAATGCTTTAACCAAATAACCATATATGATAAGCATGGGATCAGTTTCTGTATATAAATTGAAAAGAAAAGGGGCACATTCTTCGATTTTTAAATTACCGGCAAGCCTGATCAAAGATTCTTCCAATAGGTATTGTTCGTTTCTTATATTTTGAAGATCAAATGCCACTTTTTTTGATATTTCTTTATGCCTCGACAATTCTCTCAATAGACATCTGTGATATTCAATATCTTCTTCTGAAATATTATTTTTTCCGTAATTATCATTATTCTCTTTGCAAAAGTTAATCAACTTTTCATAAAGCTCATCTGCTGGTAAGGAAAACATTTTATGCCTTCCTTCCGATACCTCATAAATTTTTTTTAAGCTATTATTATATTGGAATATTTCTTTTTGATCTTGAAATGCAAGAAAAGGAAATTCAAAAAAACTATTATGGACATGATACTGAATATTTGATCCCATTTCAGTATCATTTGATTCATTTTCAATATAAAATTTTACCAAACTTTCTATATCTTCTTTTGATGGATAAAATGATTTTATAGAAGCAAAGATACCTAGCACTCTACTTTCATATAAATCCTTCTTAATATCATTATGGGCATATATTGATTTTATTATAGCATTTAATATTCCTGGTTCATTTGGAAAATGCTTGCCTAGTATTTTTAAGCAAGTGTATCGCATAAAATCATCAGGATGGTTGAGCAATTCTTTTAATCTTTCTTTTTTTAATAGAAAATTTTTCATTTTTGCCCCTTATTAAGTTAGGTGTTTTTGCCGTGTATTTCGCACGGGTAAAAGTATATGGACATGAACCTATTTTTTATTAAAATTGTCAATGCTAAAAAAATGAATATTTTTTTCGCCTTGTTTATGGGGTTTTCGTGGTGCGGATCGTGAGAGCCGCACCAACTGAAGTTAAGGAATTTGCGCCCAAGGATTTGCCGAGCAGTCAAGTATATGGTCAAATAAATTTCTTTGTCATTTTTAATGATTTCATTATTTGATTATTGGGTAGCCTTTTTTTATCCAGTCATTCAATCCGCCGGCAACCACATAGATTTTTGGAAAACCCCGCCTTTTCAAATAAAAGGCTACTTTTCGGGAATCACTGCCGGTGGGGCACATTATGTAGATACCCTTATGTTTGTATTCCGTCAACTTATCCATTTTATTGGGGATTTCATAATTGGGAATATTGACGCTGCCCTTGATATGGCCCTGTGATTGAAATTCTCCTGGGGCGCGAATATCAATCACAAATGGTTTTTGCCTTTTCCAGATAGCATAAAACTTTTGGACGTTTATAATGGAAAAATAACCGGCATTTAGGGAAATGGCCGCTGCAAAGACAAGCAATACTGTAGTCAGAAAAATTGTTTTTTTGTTATTCATTTCGTCTCCCTGATTTTGAAATTTTATTCATTTTTCATTATTTGTGACACAATAAATATATCTTGCTGAAATTTCAAAGAAAATTTTTGTTTAATATTTTTAAGTCAATGTTTAATACTTAAGAAATTTCTAAAATAATAAATTAGTTGCTTAATTTATATTTTTATGCATTACCAGTTTCTAAATTTATTAACTGCGCAAGTCATTGCTCATTCTTTGATATTTTTATTTTTTTTTGGAACTTTTTATTGACTTCTGGCATTGTGTCCAATGTTATGCACCGCATTACTAAGAAAAAAAAATTTTTTAAGGATAAACCTATGGGAACAAAATTGAAACGTCGAGAATTCTTGAAGATTTCTAGTTCCACTATCATTGGCGGGGCTGCGGCTTACGCTGCTTTTCAAGGAGCAGGCACAAAATCAAGTGCTGCGTCAAGCAATAAAAAAGTGGCAAAAGGCGAAAAAGTCGTGTCCACTATGTGCGAAGTTTGTTTTTGGAAATGCGGAGTAAACGCGACTGTTAAGGATGGAAAAATAACCAAACTGGAAGGGAATCCCAAGCACCCCCTGTCCAATGGTATGCTATGTCCGCGCGGTACTGGCGGAATTGGCCAGGTATATGATCCAGATAGATTGAAAAAGCCTTTGATTCGAACCAAGGTCGATGGCAAAGAGAAGTGGCGGGTTGCTTCATGGGAAGAGGCTTTGGATACAGCCGCCAAAGGTCTGTTGAAAGTAAGAGAACAATATGGTCCTGGCAAGATAGCTTTGTATTCTCATGGTCATGGCGGCAGCTTTTTCAAAACTTTGATCAATGGTATGGGAAGCGGTATCATTACAGCACCTTCTTATGACCAGTGCCGAGGTCCAAGGGATACTGGTTATGATTTGACTTATGGGGAAACCCCTATGTCGCCCGAACGTGTGGACGTCAAAAATGCCAAATGCGTGGTTTTTATTGGTTCACATTTGGGAGAGAATATGCACAATACTCCGGTCCAAGAAGTGGCGCACGCGATAGACAATGGAGCTACATTTATCACTGTTGATCCCAGATATTCCATTATTGCCGGAAAGTCCAAGTATTGGCTGCCCATTAAGCCAGGTACTGATATAGCTTTGCTGCACGCTTGGGCGCATGTCATTATTTATGAAGAGCTTTATGATAAAGAATTTGTGGCCAACAATGTATACGGTTTTGAACAGTACAAAAAATACATCAAAGATAAAAGTCCTGAATGGGCTTATGTGCATACCGGCATTGAACCGGAGGCAATCAAAGAAACTGCGCGTATCATAGCTAAAAACGCACCTGCTGCTATTATTCATCCGGGCAGACATGTAGTCTGGTACGGTGATGATACCCAGCGAAGCCGGTTGATCGGCATGGTCAATGCTTTACTCGGCAACTGGGGCAAAAAGGGCGGTTTTGTGATGCCCGGCAAAATACCGGTAGTCAAGTACAAGACGGAACCTTTGCCTCCATTGGCAGATTGTGACTGCCCGACTGTTATCAAGTATCCGTTGGCTGCGTCTGTTATCGCCCAAGGGGTTTGTGATGCTTCTGTGCCGTCGCCGATTACTGCCAGCAATCAATCATTTATCAGGGCCTGGATTGTTTATGGCTGCAATGTTCCCATGACATTGCCCAATCCGGAAAGAGTCAAAGAGATTATGGAGTTATTGGATTTTTGTGTTGTCATAGATACAATGCCGGCTGAGGTTACAGCTTATGCGGATGTTGTTTTGCCGGAATGTACTTATTTGGAAAGATACGATGATCTGCACAATCCTGGATATCGTGAACCTTATGTCGCGATACGGCAACCAGTTATTGAGCCGATGTACGATTCTAAGCCGGGCTGGTGGATGGCCAAAGAGTTGGCCAAACGCATGAAAATAGAAAAATATTTTCCATGGGACAACGCGGAAAAATATCTGCGTCACAGAATAGAGAAATCCGGGTTGAGTTGGTCGCGCTTAAAACGTGACGGAGTGATAGTAAAAAAAGGATACTATGAATACAACAATTCCAAGAAAATGAAATTTAGAACACCAACCGGGAAAATAGAATTTGTCAGCTCCCGATTGGCGCAGAATGGTTTTGATCCCATTCCGCCGTTCGTGAAACACGAAGAACCACCAGCGGGCTATTTCCGTTTGTTGTTTGGCCGTTCGCCGCACCATACTTTTACCAGAACAACCAATAACCGTGAATTGTTGGAGTTGACTCCGGAAAATGAAGTCTGGATAAATTCTGAAATGGCAAAATTGTTCAGACTTAAACCTGGTCAACATATTACTCTTCAAAACCAAGATGGGGTAAAAAGTGATCCAGTCAAAGTTCGGATCACCGAGGGCATCCGCCATGATTGTGTTTACATGGTTCATGGATTTGGCCGTGAAGATAAGCGTTTGCGAGCTGGCTACAAAAAAGGCGCCAGTGATTCGCATCTGGTCACGCGGATAAAGCGCGATCCCATAATGGGCGGCACAGGCATGAATGTCAATTTTGTAACTTTCGTAAAGGGGGCTTAATATGGCGCGATACGCAATGACTGTAGATACGAAAAAATGTGTTGCTTGCGGAGCATGCGTTTTAGCTTGCAAGCATGAAAATAATGTGGCGGATAAGCACGCGCGTGATTGGACTGTCACAATTGTCAAAGGAAAATATCCCAATTTGCGGTTGGAGACTTATTCGGAAAGGTGTCATCATTGCACTGAGGCTCCTTGCGTTTATTCCTGTCCGACCGGCGCGAGTCATTTCGCGGATGGCGGTATTGTAAAAGTGGATCCAGGCAAATGTACTGGGTGCAAGGCATGTATCAATTCCTGCCCTTATGATGCACGTTACATTACTCCTGAAGGATATGTTGATAAATGTACCTTTTGTCATCATCGTGTATTGGATGACAAAAATCCTGCTTGCGTGGAAGTTTGTCCGACCCATTGTTTGACATTTGGCGATTTAGAAGACCCCAAGTCCGAGGTGAGTTTGCAACTGCAACTGCGCAATAGTAAACAATTGAAACCAGCGGCGGGCACGAAGCCCAATCTATACTTATTAACGAGAGGTCTAGAATGAAAGAAGTAGTAGAAGTTATCACCACGAGAAATAATCCGGCAATAGATCCTTTTTTAGCAGTGTGGCGCTGGGAGATACCTGTATATCTTTTTCTCGGCGGCTTAGTGGCCGGTCTTTTGATTTTGTCCGGTATTTTTTACTTATTAAGAAAAGATAAAGAAATGCCCTTTACGGTATTTCGCGCGCCTTTATGGGCTCCACCGTTATTGGGCCTGGGAATGTTCGCGTTGTTTTTGGATTTGTCCCATAAGCTTTATGTGTGGCGCTTTTATACCACGTTTCAATGGACATCTCCCATGTCCTGGGGTTCCTGGGTGTTGATTA
>CAZCVM010000181.1:0-5655 GCA_964501965.1 uncultured Leptospiraceae bacterium
TTATCATATAAAGAATATTTTTTTTTCGAGTTTCTATATCCAGTTCTATGCCTTCCTGTTTTATAAATGAAAAATATTGCTCAAAATTTTGCACTTCATGGGCATGTTGCTGATTTTGGAAATAAAAATACCGGCCAAATGTTTGTTTTTTGCTGGCAAATGGCCAGCTAGCATGAGATAAAATATTATCCTCAAGCATTGCGAAAACATTGCGTATCGGTCTGGCATAAGCAAATTTATCGCCCTCAATCCAACGCATTTTTTTGGGAAAAGGTATCTGACCCAAAATACCTTGCAAATTTTCGGATAAGATTTGCTGCGTGGTTCCATAATATATAGTCTGATGGGCAAATATGTATTTGCCTTTGTCCAAATCCTGGATAAATATATCCTGTTCCGTCAGATTGTTGCCTTCCAGAAACTTAATAAGTGCTTGCGTGGCTTTGCCGTCTTTGTAGGCAACTTTTTCAGGCGGACCTTTTAGCTCTGCTTTATGAGATAGGCTATCCAGCGCAATTTTACCGCATGCAAAAACCATTCTTCGGGGAGTTGCTCCGCTAAAGGTCTGCTCAAAAGCAATGCCTTTTTGATGGAAAAGCTTTTCTATTTGTTGAACAAAAAAACTCAAAGCAGGTTTTATATAACCCGCCGGAATTTCTTCAGTATATATTTCTATCAGCAGTTTACTTGTGGTCATGTCTCAGGTTGCTTCCTTAATTTTTTATGAAATACATGAAAACCAATGGATTATTATTTTTAATGCCGTCAAGTTTGTATTTGCGGCATTTATATATTTTATATTTTTTGAGTTGACGATTCTATAAAAAGTATTTATTTTTAATATTGTTAGCACTCGTCTACAAAGAGTGCTAACAATATGACAAATATAACTAAAATGGGTTGATAATTCGTATGCTCAAAGACCGTGAAGCTGCTGTATTGAGAACTTTGGTTCACAACTATATTCGAGAGGGTAAACCTGTTGGCTCCAGGAATTTGCGCCAAAAATATAGTTTTCATCTTTCTTCGGCAACGATACGGAATGTTATGGCTGATTTGGAAATAAATGGCTATATTGCACAGCCTCATTCATCCGCAGGTAGAGTTCCCACTGACAAAGGCTACCGGTTTTATATAGATGAGGTGATGCGAATATATGAGGCAGCTTACGATGAAAAAGGCAGATTGGATGATTTGTATGAAAACCGGTCTATGGAAATAGATGGAATATTGTCCTATTCTACTCATATTTTGGCCAAAATTAGTGAGCAACTGGGTTTAATTTTGTCTCCTATTGCAAATCAATTGATCATTAAAAAGGTGGAGTTGATATCCCTGGGCGAAGGGGAAATATTGGCCCTTTTTATTACCCGATCCAAAGTAATTATTAATAAACGAGTCCAATTCCAGGAAGCTGTTTCTATGGAAGAATTGCATTTTATTAATGGTTTGTTGAATGATATTTTGGTGGGGTATGGTTTTAGCGATATTGTAGAGCGAATCGAAAAACAGCTAAACACTCTGTCGCAAACCGGACATCTGTTGCAAGAGAGCGCAAATTTGCAGTATAAAAAAATTAAGGACAAGATGTTGCATATCGCGAATATGGTAAACAGCAACACAGGATTGAATACTCACATTCAAGAAATTTTTGTCGATGGTATAAAAAATTTAGTGGTTCACAGAGATTTGTTTCAACCGGGTAATGTGGAAAAAATATTGGATTTGGTAGAGCAAAAACAGCAGTTGACCTCTCTATTGCGCAAACATTTAACTACTGATGGTGTCCAGACATTATTGGGCCAGGACTTGGATATGGGCGATTTTAATGATTGCTCCATTATTACATCAAGCTATAAAATGGCAGATAAAAATGTTGGAATCATTGGCATTATAGGTCCTAAAAGAATGGCTTATGACAAAATTATCCCCTTGGTTGACGAAGTATCAAAAGTGATTTCTGCGTTACTGGAAAAAATGAGCAAATGATACAAAATACATATATCAGAATACATAAATATATTTATAGATAGATAGGAGAGATATTGCATGAGCAAACAAAGAGAAAAAAAGGAATCTATCAGCAGCGAAGCTGAAAAATTTTCAGAAGCATCCACTGAATCTTTTTCAGGGTCATCTATAGATGAGTCTTTGAATGGTGCAGATGATATTGTCAAAGAATCCGCAAAGCAGGATCAGAACAATAATGAATCCGATTCAAAAGATTCAGGCGATGTGGATGACAACAGCAATAAGGTTCAAAACAATAAAAAAAATTTTGAGGAAAATTCCGAAGGAAATTTCAATGAAAAAAATTTCAATGAAGGAAATTTCAATGAAGGAAATTTCAATGAAGAAAAATTGCAAAATGAGTTGAAGAAATTCAAAGAATTGGCATTGCGCAGCCGTGCTGATTATGAAAACCTGAAAAAAAGGGGAGAACGTCAAAGGGAAGAAATGAAAAATTGGCTTATCCGTGATATTGCCACTGGTATTATCAACGCTTTGGATGATTTTGACCGTGCGCTGCAAACCATTGGCAATCCAACCCAGGAATCAGAAAAAGCTGATAAATTGGACGGTTTGGTTCAGGGAATAGAGCTGGTGTTGATTAAAATTTCAGACACACTGAAAAACTATGGCGTCGAAGAAACCGGGCAAGCAGGAGAAGTGTTTGACCCCAATTTCCATGAAGCCATACAGATGACAGATGATCCCAATGTGACTGGTCAAACAATTGGTACTGTATACCAAAAAGGATACAAAATAAATGATTTTTCGATTCGTCTTGCAAAAGTACAAGTATTGAAAGGTAAGCAATCAGAAAAAAAGGAAACCGAAAAAAACAACGAGAATAAAAATAATGAAAATGTTGAAAAAAATGAAAAAAATGAAGATAGTGAAAATGACAAATAATTATTTTTCATTCAAAAAATGAAAATATTTTTAAAGAATATTAAAAAATATTAAAAAAGAAATTTAATAAAATAAGGAGTCTTACGATGAGCAAAATTATTGGTATAGATTTAGGAACCACAAATTCATGCGTAGCAGTTATGGAGGGTGGTGATCCGGTTGTTATTCCGAATGCGGAAGGACAACGCACTACGCCATCTATAGTCGGATTTACGGATGATGGTGAAAAACTGGTGGGGCAGGTTGCCAAAAACCAAATTATCACAAATCCGGAAAATACGATTCGATCCATCAAACGATTTATGGGCCGTACTTACAATGAAGTTCAAGGTGAGATACAGAATGTGTCTTACAAGCTTATTGATAAAAACGGCAATATCGGAATCAAAATGAAAACCGGTGAGTTTTCTCCGCAAGAGATATCTGCCCGTGTCCTGCAAAAAATGAAACAAACAGCAGAAGACTATTTGGGTGAAACAGTAACTCGCGCAGTCATTACAGTGCCCGCCTATTTCAATGATTCACAAAGGCAAGCGACCAAGGATGCCGGCAAAATCGCTGGATTGGAAGTGGAAAGAATTATCAATGAGCCAACAGCTGCAGCTTTGGCGTATGGTATGGACAAAAAGGATAGCAATCAAAAAATCGCTGTCTATGACCTAGGCGGCGGAACATTTGATATATCCATATTGGAATTGGGTGACGGAGTCTTTGAAGTAAAATCTACAAATGGAGACACTCATTTGGGTGGGGATGATTTTGATGAAAAAATCATTGATTGGATGGTAAAAGAATTCAAAAACCAAACTGGAATTGATGTTTCCAAAGATAAAATGGCATTGCAGCGCCTCAAAGAAGGTGCTGAAAACGCGAAAAAGGAATTGTCATCCAAAATGGAAACCCAAATCAATATTCCTTTTTTAACAGCGGATAAAGATGGTCCAAAGCACATGAATTTGACTTTGACTAGAAGCAAATTCAATCAATTGACTGATGATTTGGTACAGCGGACAAAAATTCCCTGTCAAAATGCTCTCCGAGATGCTGGTTTATCAGCTAGTGACATTGATGAGGTAATCTTGGTAGGCGGCTCAACTCGGATTCCTGCTGTCCAAGAATTGGTGAAGAGTGTTTTTCAGCGGGATCCCCATAAAGGAGTCAATCCAGACGAAGTCGTAGCGATTGGAGCCGCTATCCAGGGCGGAGTGTTAACGGGTGATGTCAAAGATGTATTGTTGTTGGATGTGACGCCATTGTCATTGGGAATTGAAACTCTCGGTGGCGTAATGACAAAATTGATCGAAAGAAATACCACTATTCCAACAAAGAAAAGCCAAATTTTCTCGACAGCAGCAGACAACCAGCCAGCAGTTTCTATTCATGTATTGCAAGGAGAGCGGGATATGGCTAGCGCAAACCGCACTTTAGGACGTTTTGAATTGGTGGGACTGCCGCCAGCTCCGCGAGGAGTACCGCAAATAGAAGTGTCCTTTGACATAGATGCCAATGGTATTGTCCATGTATCTGCCAAAGACCTGGGAACCGGAAAAGAGCAAAAAATTCGCATTGAAACTTCAAGCGGTTTGAGCGAAGATGATATTCAAAAAATGGTCAAGGACGCAGAGTTGAACGCTGAGACAGACCGGAAACTAAAAGAAAAAACAGAAGCCCGCAATGAAGCGGATTCTATGGTTTATTCTATCGAAAAAATACTCAATGAGAACAAAGAGAAAATTCCTGAACCAGAAGCGCAGAAAGTAACACAAGAAATTGAAAATACAAAAAAAGTGCTTGAGGGTGATGACATTGAGGCGATCAAAGCTGCGAAGCAAAAATTGGAAACTGCCTCGCACGCTTTGAGTCAATTTATTTATAACGCGCAGGATCAAGCCGGGGCCAATGCATCTGCAGGTAGTAGCAATGGTGAGGCAGACAATAATGCTTCTGAAGGCAATGAAAAGCAGGGCAGCGGTGACAATGTAGTGGACGCGGAATATGAAGTAGTTGACGAAGAAAAGGATAAGGACAAAAAATAGAACACTAAACTAATAGTGCAAGCATAAGCCGGCATTTTGAATGGTGATTTCGTCAATGGGTGAGATGATTAGTTTTGATGGTTTTTTGACCGTTATTGGAAAAAAAAATCAGGTAAACAAAAAAATGCTGGCTTATGCAAAAGTTGTTTTCAGCATGGTTGACATGTACAAATAATTTTCAAAAAAAAGATGGCAAGATAAAAGTGGCAAAAAGAGACTATTATGAAGTATTGGGCGTTGGTAAAGGCGCAAGTGAAGAAGAGATAAAGCGGGCGTATCGCAAACTGGCTATACAATATCATCCTGATAAAAATAAAGGCGACAAAGCGGCTGAAGAAAAATTTAAAGAAGCCACAGAAGCTTATGAAGTTTTGCGTGATCCCAATAAAAGGCGAACTTATGAACAATTTGGTCATGAAGGGTTGTCTGGCATGGGTGGCATGGGTGGATTTGGTGGCGGCCAGGGCAGCTATAGCGACTATTCGGATATTTTTGGCGATCTGGGAGATATTTTTGAAGGATTTTTTGGAAATACCCGTGGCGGTGGACGCAGACAAGCAAGACGCCGGGGGGCGGATCTACGAGTAGACATTGAAATAGATTTAGAAGAAACCCTAATTGATAAAGAAACAAAAATAGAACTGAATCGCAAAGAAAGCTGTGATTCTTGTAATGGCAGCGGTGTATCTGGCGGCGGCCAAAG
>CAZCVM010000182.1:0-4489 GCA_964501965.1 uncultured Leptospiraceae bacterium
AAAAAACATTTGTTCTTTTCCTGCCCAAAATCAAATTTAAGGTACCATTTGTGTCATTCATTTTATTTCTCCTTGTATTTTTTACTTTCTTTACTTTATTTTGCTTTGATTTATCTTTTCCATGACTATTTATCGATATTTGTCAATTTTAGAACCAATACCAAATACAAAACTACAAGAACCTATAAAAAAGGCAATAACTTTTCCTTTTTATTCGGAATCTACGCGAACATAAAATTTTTTATTGCGTAAAAAAGCAATATTTCCGCTTTTTTGCGCGTTTAACTGAATATGCCCGACAATACGCCAGGTTGATCCAATGCGCGATGAACCCACTATGCCGGGCCAATGCGCGACAAAAATTGCGTCACCGGAAACATCATCTCCCGCTCCTTTACCAGTCATTTTCAGCCGCAACCAGCTAGAGCCATTGCGGCCAATGACTTGCTGAAGCACACCCTGCCAATCCACCAGACAGCCTTTGTACAAAGCAGGGTTTTGTTCTACTAAAATCCGATCTATAGGCAACGGATCTTCTTTCAATTCAAAGGCAAAAGCAATATCCTGCAAAATCTGGAAACGGTTTTGCTCATTCATGGGAATTTGCTGCTGCAATGTCTCATTAATCAGCAATAATGCTTTATTTTTTTGCTTTTGATGCAGCAATTTTTTTGCTTGTTTATAACGGTTTGCCAAAGCTTCCGGATCCAATATCATGGGTCGCACAGAAACAGATTTGGTATCATCCGTAAGCAAAGTTTGCAAATGCTTGTTTTTGCGGATATGATCTGTCTTCTGCGGCGGATTGTTTTTGCCAGATACCACAAATACATTCCTGGCTGCATCCATCTTTTGACCCCAATACTGAACCAAATCAGGCAATCCTTTTTCCACTGCCATCTTGATCGAATGGATCATGAAAAGTACAAAAAGCAAACCAAACCAGACATAAGCCAATTTTTTTGCATTGTGCCACCAAAAATGGTATGCCCGTTTTTCCTGATTGGATTTGCCAACAGCCTTGCTTTGGTCTGAATCATTCTTTTTTCCGGCATGGTAATGTATCGCCGGCAAACGCACAAAATCCCGCAATTTGGCGTGACGACGCCACAAATCCGCGTCTTTGCTTTTTTGCAACTTGCGAATCAAACTAGAGATTTTGACAGCCTTAGGATGCAAATCCAATAAAGCGACCCAAATTTCCAAAGCCTTGTCCAATGGCTCACTTTTTAATGCAATAAAAGCTTGCAGCTCGGCCAAATACGGATTGCCTTCATATACATGCAGCAGTTCTGTGTATTTGCGTTTGAACGCAGCCAGATTGCCAGCCATATAATGGGCAATGGTTTCCATGTATTGGGAATAAAAATAGGGTTTTTCCGCGTTTACTGAATGAAAAAATCGGGCACTTTCTTCGTATTTTTTCTTTTTCCAGGCATTGGTTCCTTTTTCGAGAAGAGAGCCAATGGTTACTCTTTTCATAATGGTTCCTGAATTTCCTGAATTTCCTGGAAAAAATCCAAAAATTCAACAAAACGCGAGTCCATGTTAAAGCGGGTTTCGGGGATCATCCTCATCATCTACTGTAAAACCATCTCCTTTGCCAAGCCAGCGGCGCAGCAATGCTGTCACAGACACATTGTCATCAAGACTTTTTCCAAAAATGAATCCACCGCCAACCAATAAAATAAAAAACAAAAACATGGGACCCAAAAGAACCAATAACAAAAATATCATAGATCCCGTAAGAATACCGATGATTTTGCCCGGATTTTCATTGGCCCAATTCATTATTTTTTGCAACCATTCCGGCATTATTCTTTCACCCTTTCTACATATTGTCCTGTACGTATATCAATTTTCAATTTATCACCCTCATTGATAAAAAGAGGGACTTGAACCACAGCTCCAGCTTCCAATGTCGCTGCCTTAGTCACATTGGTAGCTGTATCTCCTTTGATACCCGGATCAGTCTGGGTTACTACCAATTCCGCAAAAATCCCCGGCTCCACGGAAATGGGCCTGTCTTCATGAAAAGAAATTTCCAAATCCGCTCCTTCCTTGACAAATACCATGCTATCACCCACGTCTTTTTCCGTGAGCATATATTGTTCATAGTTTTCATTGTCCATAAAAACATAATTTTCACCGTCATGGTACAAATATTGAACCGGTTTTTTATCTACTCTCACTTCTTCGACTTTTTCACCGGCTCGAAAAGTCACCGGCAATACAGAACCCTTGGTCAAAGATTTCAATTTGCTTCGCACAAAAGCTCCGCCTTTGCCGGGCTTAACATGCATAAACTCAATAATCGTGAAAAGGTCATTGTTGTATTTAATGACCATCCCTCTGCGAAAATCATTACTTGTGGCCATTGCCTACTCCTTTTAATGCCATTTGTTGAATGAAAAAAATTGATGCGGTACAATCACACAATGGGGTGATCGATCAAAATATTTTTCATGTACTGTATAGCTAAAAAATATCCTTTTGTGCCCAGACCCATGATCTGTCCGGTGCACACATCCGCAATATACGAATGCTTTCTAAACGGTTCCCTTTTGTGAATATTGGAAATATGCACTTCCACGATCGGTAAATCCGGCAATGCCAATAACGCGTCCCGAATCGCAATAGAAGTATGGGTCAAAGCTCCAGGATTGATCACAATCGCGCAGCAGGAAAAACCCTGTTGATGAAGAAAATCAACAATATCTCCTTCATGGTTGCTTTGAAATACCTCCAAATGCGCCTGGGGTATTTGCTCTCTGGCATAATCCTTCAATTCTTTTATCAATGTTTCATAGTCTATCTGACCATAAACACTGGTTTCCCGCTTTCCCAAAAGATTTAGATTGGGGCCATTTATTAACAATATTTTCATTTATTCTTAATCCTGATTGAACCGCCGCCGCTGATAAATCAAAATCTTTTTCATAGTGTCCAGCGGAACATGTATTCCGTACACTGGATCTCCGATTTTTTTTAATAAAACAAAATTCAATTGTGATTTTTCGCGTTTTTTATCATATTTTAAGTGTTCAATAATATTGTCCACTGAGATATTGCGTATCCATGTCGGCAATCCCAATTCCTGGATCAGGTTAATCGCCTTTTCTGTGTATTCTTCCCGAAAACCTTTCAGCTCCTGTGACAAAAACAAAGCACTAATCATTCCCACAGATACAGCCTCACCATGATTGACGCCAGTATAATTCATCAAGGATTCTATGCCATGCCCCACAGTATGTCCAAAATTCAAAATTGCCCTGGGTCCTAGCTCTAGCTCGTCTTTGGCCACAATGCTTGCTTTGTAGCGGACAGATCTTTCGATCATGTATTCGACAATTTTTTCCTGGCGAGCTTTGACAAAAGCCACATTTTTGACCAATGTGTCAAACATTTTGGGATCGCCGATCAAACCATGCTTGATCACTTCCGCGACACCGGACAAATAATTGCGTTCTGTCAATGACTGCAAAAAGGAAACATCCGTCAGAATAAAGGAAGGCTGATGAAACACGCCCATCATATTTTTTCCTTTGGACAAATTGACAGCAACCTTGCCGCCGAGAGAAGCGTCCACAGCAGCAAGCAATGTTGTAGGTATTTGAGCAAAACGAATACCGCGCAAATATGTTGCCGCAACAAAGCCACCCAAATCACCAATCACCCCGCCACCCAAACTAATAATCAATCCTTTGCGGTCTACGCCATAATCAATCAAAAAATTGATAATCCGCTCCACCTCTTTCAGATTTTTATATGTTTCTCCGTCCGGTACTAATACCGTTTTCACTGCCGGGCCAATCTGATCCAGAGATTGGCGGATTTTGTCGCCATACATTTGATCCACTGAGGAATTGGTAATTATCGTAATCGTAGATACTGGATCCAATTCTCCAATTAGTTCTGGCAAAATGGGATATATCCGGCTGCCCACCACTGCTTTGTACTTGGTATTTTTTAGATTCACACGAATCGTATTGTAACTAACTTCAAAACCATCCAACAATCTTTTTTTTAGTATTGCCATAAAAATATCCAATTAAATTTATTTTTGTATTCTGTTCCTAGCGCGAATAGCTTATATCCAATCTACCACATGGTATACTTTTTGATTTTTATTGCCATTTATAAAATTTATTAATTGCTTTTTCATATCTGGATACAAGTCTAGCTTAGAAATTTGATCCGCGCTAAAAAAATCATAATTTCCTAAGATAGGATCATCACCAATGACAAATTCTTGTTGATCTGTGTCTATCTGAAATGTAAATTGAATAATATGCCTTGTTTGCCCCAAAACTTCCGTCACAAACAACATATCACGCACTTCTACATGACAGCGCAGTTCTTCCCACAATTCTCGGATCAATGTTTCGGTTGCGATTTCACCATTTTCCAATCCACCGCCGGGCAACAGCCAATAAGTTTTTCCCTTTTTTTAAATAAAATAGAGGATAAACCAAGATAGGAAGAGGGC
>CAZCVM010000182.1:4499-5625 GCA_964501965.1 uncultured Leptospiraceae bacterium
TGATGACTGATTAATAGGATTTTTTCATCCCGAATCAATAATCCTGCAACCCTTATCCGCGGCTCCTTCACGTCCGTCACCATTTATGTCCAAATTTAATTTCTTTATATTATCTTGGGTGAAATATGACTGCCAATGCAGGCTGTCAAGACTTTTTGCCGGATAAAATCCAGGAATATGGATTAATTGTTTATCCGCCGGATCACTTCGTCCACAGGCCTGGACGCCAATAGCATGGCAGCCTCTTCAGCAAGGTTGAGCACATCAATTAATTGCAAATTTTCATCTTCCGTAAAATCGGACAGCAAGTATTTGCTGACATTTTTCGGAGCTTTGTCTGGGCCCACGCCCACATATATTCTGGTAAAATTTTCTGATTTTAGGTTTTTTATCAGGGATTCTACACCCAAATGGCTACGGGCTCCGCCGCCAAACTCTACTTGGACTTTGCCAAAGAGCGTTTCCATATCATCACAGACACATATTATATCTGGAACCTGTATCCGCAAAAAAGAAGCAATATACAACACAGCCTCACCGCTAATGTTAATGAAGGTTTGCGGCTTCAATAAAACAATATCTTCACCCTGAATAAAACCTCTGCCAATAATAGACTTTTTCTTCTTGGTTTTGATCTCGATATCATTGTTATTGGCAATGATATCAATTACTTTAAAGCCTAGATTTTGCCGCGAGTTGGAATATTTTTCACCTGGGTTCCCTAAGCCAACAATTAACTTCAATCCAATCCTCCTTTATTGCTCGTAGAACCATTGGCCTATTCTTCTTCTTTTTCAGCTTTCTTGGTTGCCAATGGCACATCCATAATATCTTGCCCTTCTGTTTCTTCGGTAGATTCTTCCATGGATTTTGGTATAGTAATTGATAATAATACAGTATCAGCCGCGAGATTGTATTCTACTCCTTCCAATACTGGCAAATCTTTTAAGTGCAATGATTCATTGAGCCCCATGTCGGATATATCCATTTCAATTTGATTGGGGAGATTTCTCGGCAAACAAGAAACTTCCACTTCTTCCAGGAATGTTTCCACGATCCCGCCCATTTTGAGTCCTTTGGGAGTACCTTTATATATCAATGGTACATTTGTATGGATTTTTTCGCC
>CAZCVM010000183.1:0-5620 GCA_964501965.1 uncultured Leptospiraceae bacterium
GCACCAAGGGCAATAGCAAAGCAGATGATTCTCCCGTTGCTGAAGGTTATGCATTGAAACAAAGCACATCATTGCCCGGCCGCGTAGTCAACCTGCAGGTAAATGCTTATAAAATAGGCAACCGCAATACCGCGCAACTCACCTGGAATCAAACCAGCAATGCCCACCAGTACGAAATTTTGAGATTTACCCAAAATAATAACAAATGGCGCAAATTGGCTATAACAAAATCCACTCAATACAAAGATTATTCTATTGCGTCGGGACGCAACTCCTATAAAGTGCGGGCCAAAAATTCCAGCGGCACGGGGGAATGGTCAAACCTAGAAACTGTTCACATTATCATTGCTCAAAATTCCAAGCCTGAAAAAGTCAGCGGAGTGACTGCCAGCCAAGGGGACTACTCTGACAAAATCAAAGTCTCATGGCACAGGGTTTCCGGCGCGAAAAAATATTTGATTTATCGTTTCAATAGCGAAAAAAATAAATGGGATCATTATTTTTATTCTACTTCCAATCAAGCCGAAGACAACAAAAATCTGTCCCAGGGCACTCGCTACTATTATGCAGTGAGAGCGCAAAATCAACATGGCTTTTCCAAATGGAGCAGCTATGGTATCGGTTATACCGGATTTGGAGGCAGTGGCGCAAATTCCTGGGCCAATGCCCGAGGAGCAGTGATCAATCCTCCGCAAAAGCTATACATTGCCTTACAACAAAAACAAAAAACCGTTCGATTGACCTGGCAAGCTGTACCCAGCGCGAAAGGATACACTGTATACCGCAAAAAACAAGGACAAAACAAATTCCAGAAAATAGGAACTACCAATACGGGACAGACTTTTTTTAATGACGATCTTGATACTGTCCAAGGACAATTGTTTTTTTATTCTGTGCGCACGCTTTCTCCGGTATACACAGAATCCAAAAATTCTGATATTGTGGCAGGTTTTATCAATCCCCCGGTATACGCTCCTAGAACCATATTTGTTCCGGGCAAAGGATTGAACAATTTTGTCGGTCAATGGTCCAGTGTTTACTGGGCAAAAGGACAAAAACCCAAAGATATTACTTTGCAAATCCGACCCAGCCAATCCAAGCGCGATAGCTCATCTTACGAAGCAATCATCCGCATGGCAAATAAACAAATTCGCGTCCGCGGTCAATACGCGTCAGAAAGCCGCTTTTTGACCGCTAAACAATTTTCTTTTCATTTGCTGGAAGCATACAAAAATGATGCCGCGCATGTTGTGATTGAAAACCCGAACCTCAGCCGTGAAAGGATTGTCCTCAACTTTACTAGACAAAAATAGACTATAGTACTATACCTTCATCTGGTTGAGCAACTGATCCATTTGCTGGAACAATTTATTGATATCATCGACCATGCTATTCAAATCAGCTACCAATTGATGTGTAGAATTTGTATAGTCACTGACATTTTCCATGGTTTGCGCCATATTCTTTACGTTTTGCTCCTGGCTCTGAATAGAAGTACTGACATTCTCTGACAGTTGTCCCATTTTTTGCAAATTGGCAAGACTTTGTTTGGCTGGTTCTTGCTGCGTCCGCGCTCCTTGAACATTTTGGTTAGAAATATCTTTTGCTTGTTCCACAAAATCAGATATTTCCAAAAAAGCCTGTTCACTGCGCGCGGCAAAACGCATCACATTATTGATATATTCGGTATTCTCATTAATAATCGATGTTACACCCTTTACCTGGACCGCTGATTTTTCAGCGAGTCCGGAAACTTCATCCGCGACAACAGCAAAGCCTTTGCCATGCTCTTTGGCCCGCGCTGCCTCAATCGAGGCATTCAAAGCAAGAAGCCTGGTCTGATCAGCGACATCCTTGACAATATTAATAATATGAGAAATTTTTTCCGAGCTTGTACTCAACTCTTTCATGCCCTGGACCATCTCACCAATGATTTCTTTTCCCTGTTGCGATGATAGATGCGCGGACATTGATACATTGTTTACCTTGGAAGCATTTTTTTCCACGATCAAAATAAACTCAATCAATTTTTCCAATGTTGGCATATTGCTTTTTAACACTTGAATTTGCTCTGTAGAAATTTTATTTACAGATGCAATGGCTTCCACAAGATTTTCATTGCTTTGCATAGTTGTTTGTACCATTTTAGCCTGATTGTCCGCGCCGGAAGCCAGAGAAGCAAACTTGCTATGAATATCTGAAACTTGTTGACTCAATGATCCGGAATACTGAATGATTTGTTTCAATATGTTTTGCTGCTTTGAAACAAAATCATTGAATGTGTGCCCCAATTCGCCTATTTCATTTTTTTGATTGACCTGGATGCGCTGGGTAAAATCCGCTTCCGATGAAGCAATGGTTTTTAGATTATCTACCACATTGCGGATCGGCCGCACTATGGCTTTGGCTTGCAGCAAACCAATTCCCACGGAAACTGCCAGGCCAATCAATACGAACACACTAATACGCAAAAATCTGCTAAAAATCTGGGCAGCATGCTCTGCCATATTTTCTTGCACATACAAAACCAAAACCGGCCGAAAAAATTTATCCCGTATGGGGACATACGCGCCAATACTGCCGCCAAGAAAAACACTGATATTTTTTGATACATGAGATTTTCGGTATGTATGAAATATATCGTAAACAATTTTAGTTTGGGAATTTTTTCGATTTATTTCAGTAGATTGGGATGGCAAATCTTCTTTTTGCCATTTGTCCTGCTGCCATTGCCAGCGCGAAAAAACATTGTTATTTGCATTATGCGTGAACAAAGAAAAATGCGCAAGGTTTATTCCTTGAGCGTCCTTAAAACCGCCTATCATTTTCAAATGATCATTTTTAGTGATATCAATTTCACCTTTATGAATTTTTTCTTCTACTAAACGAGAAATATTATTGGCAATAAGCATATTCTTATCTGCCACAAAATCAATCATATTCTCCACACTAGTAAAAAAAAACAAAATACCCACAATAGAAACCGCGATCAAAGAAGAAATCGAATACCCCATAATAATACGGGGTGTCAGCCGAATGGAGTTGAAAAATCCAATCTTATTTGTTGTATTTGGGCTATTTGGCTTTTTTGAATGATTTGGTTTCTTTTTTTGTTCCGGCTGCATTGATTTCTTTCCATAAATATTTTTTTGTGAATATTTTTTTTGTACAGAACAATATTGTAGAATAATTTAGTAAAAATCCTTTTTTTCTGTCAAACAATAAATAAACGTTTTATGTTAAAGTAGTATAAAATATTTTTTTTTAAGTTTTTTTTATTTAGGACTCATGGGAATTGCTTGACAGGAAACATTTCATTAACCAGAAAAGTCCAATTGTGACAATATTCAGATACATTCCGTATCTTATCCTCAAAAAAAAATAATAAAAACACAAAATATTATCAAAAAAATTGAAATAGTCCAAAAAAGTATCCAAAATGAAAAAACAAATCACTCTTATATCTCAAACCATACAGCAAAAATTCTTTGAACGCTTTGCACCGACCATTTTGATGGTTTTTCTTCTTTGTTTAGGAGCGATAGACCCCGGCAAGGCCAAGGTTGCGAATGAAGTCTGGGCCTTGGTAAATGATTCGCCTATTACATCATTGGATGTACTTATTTTTGAACAAAGACTACCCAAAATGAAAGGAATCATCCCCTCCAACATAAAAACCAGAAGCCATATACTCGACCATTTGATCAACCAGGTGATTGTTGAGCAAATTGCCAAAGAACAAACCCTAAGCGTACCGGAAGATAAATTGGAAGAGCGCATACAGGCCATGATAAAAGCAAATAATTTGAAAACAAAAAAAGAATTGGATGCCAAGCTCAAAGAACGCGGCTCTTCGTTGGACATTTATATTGCGGAAATACGCAAACAATTGCTTCTTTTTCAGATCATGCAGCTATATGTGCACGCGAAGCCTCCGAGGGAAAAAGATGTCAAAGCGTGGTACAACAAAAACGCAAAAAAACTCGGCCTGGAAGTACATATCAAAGAAATCGTTATACCCTATACGAGAGGCAATATCCAAAGCGAACTCAAAGCAAACAAAGAAATCGCGCGGATCCGCCGGATGATCCTGGGCAGAAAAATCTCCTTTGCCAATGCTGCCCGAAAATATTCACGCAGATTCACTGCTAAAAACGGAGGGAATCTCGGCTGGCGCAATGTCGTAGAAATCGATCAAATGAAAGCCAATATGGCCTATGGAATGCGCAAACAAAAAAGAGGCAGCATATCGCAAATATTCAAAACCCACAAAGGTACTTATTATGCGATTATCCAAGTCATGGGGGTAAGAGAAGTCCCTTATGAACGGGTCAAACAAAAAATATTTGGTTTATTGTACCATCAAAAGCAAGAAAAAGCATTGAAAAAATGGTTCAAACAAAAAAGGCAGCGTGCTGCTGTGACCATTTATATGCCCGACTACAAACGAAAATAAAGCGCATGAATGACCAGGAATTTTTTTTACATGACGCAAAAGCTTTATTTATTTCATTAAAAAGCGGTCATAGCCTAATGGCTTTTGAGCCGATTCATCATTTTTGTCCTAGCTCAATCAATAACATAGATATTGCGCGAAACACAATTGCCTATTTATGGCAGCAATTGATAAACGCGCGGCCAGAACAAACCTGGAAATATTTGGCATTGCATATTCCTGACGGGTCGTCTATGGACACCGAACAATGGCAAAATATTTGGCAAAAACAAGGACAACAGGATATTCCAATATTATTTCTTGACCACAAATCTGATCTCGCAGCCATGGCCCAATTGTTTCAGGATTATGCTATAGATGATATCTATCAAGCCGATGTTTTGTGTCCATTTATTGATATGGACATCACCTGGGAAATGTATCACAGTTATTGCCATTATTTGAGTGAATACGCTTACAGTGAAAATGTACCGCCTGGATTTGCTGGCAAGTGGATTCATAGAACCATATTGCACCATTTTCCCAACAATGAATATCCAGAAGATTTCTCCTTGCATGATATTATCGTCAAAAATATTAATTCGTTTGATATAGATTTGCATTACCAGGAGCCGGATATTCGGATTTTGCGCTGTCATGGAACTCTTGATCATCCATTGGATAGAGCGATCACCCAAAATGTGATCGACTTTCATGGTCAAATACCCGGGTATCGTGAGTTCGCAAATATTGTTCTAAAGGAACCTCAGTTGCTGCGGGTCAGCCCCACATTTATTGAGATCGAATACACGACCCAATGCGCGTTGCGCTGTCAATTTTGTCCGCGCACCCGGCATGCGCCAGAACGAAAAAATATGAGTCTGGAATTGCTGGACAGTATTTTATCACAAATACCCGCCTCCTGCGCTGTCAGCATCGGCGGCATGGGCGAACCGCTGGAACATCCGGATTTTATAACTTTAACTCAAAAAATTTTTGATCAGCCTTTAATAGAAAAAATATTTCTGGAAACCAATGGCCTGGGCCTCACAGAAGAAATAAGGTCACAGCTTTTTGCCTGGCAAAGTAAATTGCACATTATTATTAATCTCAATGCGATGAATCAGCAGCAATACAATGAGGTCCACGGTTTGCCGGAAAATGATACAATGAGTTTTGTCCACT
>CAZCVM010000184.1:0-5602 GCA_964501965.1 uncultured Leptospiraceae bacterium
ACAGCTTACCATCGGCTCCAAATCGAAGAAAAACTAAAAAGCCAACACCGCGATTTACTGAAAAAAAATAAAAAATTGCAAGAAGCTGTGATTCGTGATAGTTTGACTGGACTATTCAATCATGGACATATCCATGATTTATTGCAGCGAGAAATGGACAAATCAAGGCGTTACCAAAGACCATTGTCATTGCTGATGTTGGATATTGACTTTTTCAAGATTGTGAATGATACTTATGGACATAAAGCGGGCGACAATATACTGATCGGTCTTGCCAATACTATGCTGCATATTTTTCGGGAGACGGATTTGATTGGCCGTTATGGCGGGGAAGAGTTTTTGGTTGTTTTGCCGGAGACCGATAAAGGAGCCGCTTTTATCGCTGCGGAGCGATTGCGTTCGGCCGTAGAAATGATGATATTTCCGGATATTGACCAAGGGATCACGATCAGTATTGGGATAAATCATTATACAGATCAGAATATCAATAATTTTATTGATGAAGCGGACGCTCGTTTGTATGAAGCAAAAAGACAAGGACGCAATAAAACAGTAGGCTAACAATGTCATTTTTTTCAGTCAGTGACGGAAAAGGAAAAAAGATTGCATGTTTTGCTTGCTGAAGATAATTTGGTAAATATTAAACTGGCCCAAAGAGTATTGCAGAAAATGAACTATCAGGTTTCAGTTGCGCAAAACGGCAAGCAAGTGCTTACGATGCTTAGGGATGCTATTCCGGAAAATAAAAATGCAGCTAAATTTTTGCCCATAATTGCGTTGACAGCACATGCGGTGTCTGATATACGAGACAAAGCTTTGAATGCTGGCATGAACGGATATTTGACCAAACCAATAGACATAGCCCAATTTCACAAAAATATTGTCAATATACTGGAAGAATCAAGTTTAGAAAAAAATTTTTGATTAAAATTAATTTCATTGACAATGTTTGCGGTAAATATATTTATATATAATAATTAATTTGTAATGGTAGAAAAAATGGCTTTAGAACGACAAATAGATACATTAAATTCAGTGCCAAAAAAATCACTGATGCTTTTTTTAATATTGTATACAATTCATCCATTATTTTTCTGGGGAATGTTCGCGGTTATCCTTGGTTTTGACAAAATAGCGCAGTCATCAATGCTCATTGGTATTCTGGCCCCGATTATTGTTTTTAGCGCGTTGTTTATTTTTATAGTTTTCAACAATCGATTGAAGCATTACTTAGCAAAGATATTGTTAGCAGTCAAAGGCGTAGATCTGAACCAGATCACCAAACAGGATTTGATCGCCCGTTTTGAGGAAAAAAAATATCAACAAGAAAAAAATCAAAACAGTAATGCTAGTCATAATGCAATCAACAATAAATACGGCAATTATAAACAATTGCAAACTTTTCTCAATAAATATCCTTTTTATGTCGGATTAATTATATTTATTGGATGCGCATTGGGGCCTATTTTGTCCGTTGTGATTGGCGAGTATTTGGATTTATTTGTTTCGGTATACGAAGCTTTATTTTTACTGATCGCTGGTGAAGTGACTGCCGTAGTCGTTGGTTATCTATTGTTTTACCAAACAAAACGATATCTTTATCCGGTCAATAGAGTGGTGCTTTACGCATCTTTAAGTATTTTCAATAAATTTTATATTCCGATTTTCTCGGCCATTGTCTTACTATTGACAATTATGACCGTGGCTGCGCTCAAATTTGTCATGATTGACGCCTTGGAGCAGGGACGCACTATCATGCGTGCTCAGGGAAATGAAATGTCATTAAAAATTAATGGTTTTTTGAACAATTCTTTGCGCGAACTGCAAACCTACAAGAAGATTTCTTATTTTAGAGATATGGATCTTCCGGCCATAGAACAATTTTATTGGAACATGAAAAAGGAAAATAGGATTAGTCAGGATTTGGAAATGCCTTTTGCTGCAGACGCAAATGGCAATTCTGTGACAACTTTTGGAGTAAGGGTAAATATAAAAGATCGGGGTTATTTTGTGCAGGCCAGGGACACAAAAAAAGTAGCCTTTTCTGAACCATTGATTAGCCGTGCCAGCAAAAAGCCCATAATTGTTATTGCTTTGCCGGTCTTAGATTCACAAAAAAGATTCCAGGGGATCATTGGGACCACAATGCTGATCAATCAAATATTGGATTATTTGCGACAACATGCTGCGAAACAAGGGCTGGATTTCATGCTCACCAATCAAAATGGCGGCATCATAGCCCATAGTGACGAGCAATATATTGGCAAAAAATTGAATAAGGATATTGTAAGTGATAATAAACATTTTACGCATATTGATTTATTGACGAGTAAACAAGACCAGGGTTTATTCGAGTTGGTATTTGACAGCAAAAAATATTATGCTCAGCAGACTTATCATTCGATGACCGGCTATACTTTATTGTTGATGCAGCAAAGAAAATCATTGTTTGGCAAACTGGATCAAATTATTTTGCTATTTTCAATGGGTTATTTTGTCATATTGATTTTTGTTTATATTATCATACGCAAGATTGCTGCCAGCATCTCTGGGCCGATCCAAAATACGGTTGCCGCTTTCAAAAAATTGTCGGATGGAGATTTGAGGACCAAAGTCACTGATTATATACCGGATGAGTTTGGTGAAGTAACGCGATTTTTGACAATACTATTGCGCAGACTCAATGAAATCATTCATGCGATCATCGAATCGTCGCGGCAATTGGCAGAAGCCTCTGAAACATTGTCATCACAGAGTCAGTCATTGTCAGGCAATGCACAGGAACAAGCTAGCTCCATTGAACAAGCATCGGCCGCCCTAGAACAAACGGCCAGCTCTATAGAGAGCATTCATGGCACCGCGAAACAGCAAGCCGACTCAGCCGGTCATACCAATGATTCCATGGAAAAACTGCGTAAAAGCATTGAAGGCATTCATACTTATGTCAATGACGCAAAAGAACGGGCAGGCTTTACCCGTCAGGAAGCGCAACAAGGGAATGAACTGATGGATAAAGCGATTTCTGGCATGGACGAAATTGATCAGACTACGCAAAAGATTTCTGAGTTTATTTCACAGATCACGGACATTTCCGATCAAGTAAACTTATTGGCCCTCAATGCCGCGATTGAGGCAGCGCGGGCCGGCGAACATGGACGGGGATTTGCAGTAGTCGCGGATGAAATTGGCAAATTGGCGGAAGGAACTGCCAATAGTGCCAAAAGCATCACAGTTCTGGTGCATCAGGGGCGCGAGGAAGTGGTGAATGGTAAAAACTATGTGGATCAAACATCAAAGGCATTGAACAATATTATGGAACATATCAAAAGCACGGATGAATTGGTAAATGAATTGACAAATTTTTCCGGTTCTCAATCTGAAATCAGTCAAAAGGTGCTCACCGCAACCAATAAAGTTAAAAATATGTCCGAACAAATCGTCCACGGAACAAAAGAACAATTGAATGCGAATCAGGAAATGGTCAGTACTGTGGACAGAATCAATCTTGCCACGCAAAACGTAGCCGAGGGTGCGACTACAGTAGCCAGCTCCGCAGAAGAGATCAATGCTCAGGCGGAAAACTTGCTCCAAAGTATTCAGTTTTTCAAAATCAAAGAGAACTAAGAAGAAAACTAAGAAGAGGACCTAGAAGATATCTAATTAGAATTTCCATTCCAGACCAATGGCAAATGATCTGCCAGGCAATGCTTCCAGTGGATCCCGCCATTTATTGTCGTATTGGACATATTCATATATCTCAGTCCGGCTTTGCAGGACATTGTATATATCTATGAATGCGTTTAGATCATATCCATTGCTTTTGTGTTCATATTTCCAGCGAATGTCCCAGGTCAAAGCATAAGTATAACGCGGACGACCAATGGGTGGATCAGCACGTTTCTCAAAGTACAATATTTGAGTACCTTGGTTCAATCCGTCAGCCAATACATAGCCGCCAAAAGGCTCGCCATCGCGGTAGCGTAAAATATTGGTCCAAGAAAAATGGTGGAATACAAAGAAACCGAATGACAAGTTTGCAACATAGCCCCTATCATAATCTATGCGTGCGCGTTGCGCAATTTGGTTATTCGGATCAGCACTGGATTCATTGAAAATACCAATGTCATTGGTAAAAGGGCCGTTGCCGATAGGCGGATCACCTTCACCGTAATGCACAGATAGAGTAAAATTGACAAACCAATCTTTTTTTTGCCATCGCGCAAGCTGCAATTCGAGATTCATATAATAGGCTGGTTTATTTTGGTTTCCCAATTCATATTGTTCGTGGCCAAAACTTGCTGGTTCTTTATTGTACACAATGCTTTGGATAGGATTGAGAGAATAATCGGTTTGGACAAAACTGATATTCGCTTCTGGCGCGTAGCGTACAGTCCACAAATTGCGGTACAGCCGCGCTGTGCCCTGCAAAATCAAATACCATTCTTTGGAAAACTGCCAATGGCTTCCCATAGAAAATTCTTCCATGACCGGAGATTTAAGACCGGCTATTTTGGAATGGTATTTGCCGCCCGTCCGGTACAATACCTTCCCCTGTTCGCCGGATTGAAAAGCTTGATCACCATTGTCTAGCCATTCATATCTTGCTCCGGAAAGACGATTTGGATTCAAAAAAGAGCTCAGTTGGCTTGTCCCAGCCATTGCTTCATGTTGCAGCGCGGCAAACATTTTCCATTTTTTGCTGCTTTGCCATTCCAGTTTGGTCAATGCGGTAGGTACGACGCGGCCATAAAGCCATTGTTTACTATTGGTAATGCCTTCGGCAAAAATCCCAGCCTGAAAAAACCATTCCCATTGACTGCCCAGCCATTGCCATTTTCTTTGCCCTTGGATTTGGGGCCGGACATGGGAAATAAATTCATGAGTGTATTGTGATGCTTCAAAAATGTTTACAGTGATTGGGTTGCCATAATAGTGCCTGGCAAAAAATGATTGACCTTTTAGTAAGTCATTTGTATTTTTTTGGTAATATTCATTGGCACTGATTATTTCCTGGCGTATTTTTATTTGCAAGGCCAGCGGCTGATTGATTTTTGCCGCGATAGAATCCAAAGAAGATTGCCAATGCAAGTCCGCAAAGGATCCGATTCGGTCGCCTTGCGGTTGAAGCGGGGATAAATAGGGTTCATGTTCCAATATGCTAGAGACATTCGTTAAAAAGCGTTCTTTGAGCCAGACCGTACCCAGGGCAAGGGCCAATTGCTGTTGTTGAGTATTGCGCATATATTGACCGACTATAGACAGTTGATCCTGCTTTTTTTGCGTTTGTTTGGGATGATTCCATTCAGCATCCGCGTGATCCCGTGATTTTTTTTGTATCAATAATAATATGTCATGGTTTAAGCGGTCATTTATATTTTGGCAGTCATTTTTATGTTTTGCATTTTGGACGCGGTCGGTAAGAATCCCCAGGTGGGTATGCCAGATCAGAGTTTGTCTGTGACTGATTTCTTCGGTGTTCATTCCGGTAAATGTTCCAGGAAAAATTCTATTTTCATAGATATTTTCCGCGAAAAAACGAGTTGGGTACTTGCTAAGAAAAAGAAAGCGAATGTCCGCATGGCCGGCAAAACTTGGTTCATGT
>CAZCVM010000185.1:0-5601 GCA_964501965.1 uncultured Leptospiraceae bacterium
GACAAAACCGCCTTTGCCTGGGACATGATACAAAAACCGGGGAGGTATTTTCTGGCCCGGCCCCGCAGAGTCGGCAAATCGCTGTTTTTTGATACGCTCAAGGAAATATTCGAAGGCAATGAAAAGCTTTTTCACGGCCTGTTAGTATGATAATTTAAAGAGAAAATAATGATTAAAACACTCATTACTGTATTCAATCCGCAAAAATGGAATTTTCAAATTCCTGGCGTGCAAGTTATCTCAACTAAAGAATACTTGCTCAATGTTGAATTTCTCGGACACAAAGGACGCAAAGTAATCAATCTAAGTGATTCTTACCGCTACCAGAGTCTTGGCTATTATGTATCTCTTCTTGCTGTAGCACGCGGCCACCGGATTTTTCCGAATATTAACACAATAATGGAAATGAGTTCCAAGAGCCATGCGCGTTTTTTAGCCCAGACTATTGATGAAGAAATCCAAAAAAGCTTAAAAGGAATTCAATCAGAAGAATTCATTATAAGTATTTACTTTGGCCGCAATTTAGCGCGCAAATACGACCGGCTAGCCAATCTTTTTTTCAATATGTTTCCAGCACCTTTAATGCGCGCGAGTTTTGTTCAGAAAAAAGGGAAATGGTTTTTTCAGGATATTGATTTAGTGGGAATCAAAGACATCCCTAAAGATCATATTCCTTATGTGCAGGAGCATGCACAGTATTATTTTGCACATAAAACTTATAGCCGGAAAAAAACGCCTGCACCATTTGATATGGGAATACTGTTAAATGAAAAAGAAACTTATCCGCCGTCTGATAAAAAATCAATTAAAAATTTTACCCAGGCAGCAAAGGAAGTCGGTTTTTCCGTAGAATTAATTTCCAAAGAAGATTTCAATAAACTGCCCCAATACGATGCTCTCTTTATCCGTGAGACCACTGCTGTAAATCATCATACATTTCGTTTTTCCCAGCGTGCCACAGCAGAAGGACTAGTGGTTATTGACGACCCACAGTCCATAATCAAATGCACCAACAAAGTATACCTCGCAGAAACTCTCCGCAATAATAAAATTGCCACACCGCCCACCTATATTTTGAATGTGGAAAATGCGCGTAAAATGGAAAATTCTCTTACATATCCGATTATACTAAAACAGCCGGATAGCTCCTTTTCTCAGGGAGTGTACAAAGTAGAAACAGCCGAAGAGTATAAAGAAAAAACCGATCAGATGTTTCGCACCTCTGATTTGATCATCGCGCAAAATTTTATTCCAACGGATTTTGATTGGCGGGTAGGTGTGCTGAATAATGAAATATTGTTTGTGTGTAAATATCACATGGCCAAAAACCATTGGCAAGTTATCAACTGGGCCAAAAAAGGCAAAGATATGAACGGGATCGGCGAGACCATTCCCACCGATCAAGCTCCTCGTGAGATCATTCGCGCTGCATTGAAAAGCACGCAGTTAATTGGGAATGGCCTTTATGGTGTTGATATCAAAGAATACAACAACAAATGTTATGTTATTGAAATCAATGATAACCCTAGTCTGGATTCTGGCGTAGAAGATCAAATATTGAAACAGGAGCTTTATTTACGGATCATGAATTTTTTTCTTCAACAAGTTAAAAAAAGGAAAGGACTTTTAGAATGACCGATATACAGCCATCTTTGATGGAAGTCCAGGGACTCGAACTGGAATATATGATTGTATCGGAACAGGGATTGGATACAATGCCGATCAGTGATCTACTTTTGCAAGAAAAGGGAGAAATCGTCCCCGAAATCGATAACGGCATTCTTAGTTGGTCCAATGAATTTTTCATGCATGTAATTGAAATAAAAAATAGTGAACCTGTGCATGATTTGGCGACGTTAGAAACAGAGTTTTTGCAAAATGTCTCGCAAATCAATCAGAAGCTAGCCGCGCACAACGCACGGCTTTTGCCAACCGGTATGCACCCTTGGTTCAATCCGGCTCTACCGAACGCAGCCCAAATCTGGCCGCACCACAACCAGCAAATCTACCAGAGCTACCATGAAATATTTGATTGTCAGGCGCATGGCTGGGCCAATCTGCAAAGCGCGCATCTCAATTTATCTTTCGGCAATGAGCAGGAGTTTGGCCGGTTGTTGGCAGCGATTCGTTTGATCATGCCGATAATGCCGGCCATGTCCGCAAGCTCGCCTTTCATTGAAGGAAAGATTGCGCCTAATATCAACCAAAGGCTGGATTTTTACCGATTCAATCAAAAACGAATTCCAGAAATTACCGGAGGAATCATTCCTGAACCAATCTATTCTATAGATGAATACAAATCCAAATTGCTGACTCAACTTTACCGCGCCATTGACCCTTATGATAAATTGAAAGTATTGCAGCATGAATGGCTCAATTCCCGTGGCGCGATAGCCCGTTTTGACCGGTCAGCTATTGAAATTCGCATTTTGGATACTCAGGAAAGTCCGTTGGCTGACATTGCGATGGCAATATACATGATAGAAACTTTGAAACTGTTTACAGATCCTGAATTTATTAAATGGGAGGATATAAAAAATATTTCCAATGATGTTTTAGAAGACATCCTGATTAAGACGATTCGTCACGGCGGAAATGCAGTGATTGACCATCCAGAGTATTTGAAAGCATTGCATGCTTCCACCGAATGTCAATGGCGGGCTATCGATCTTTGGAATATGCTCTATGAAATGTATCTCTTTCAAATGGATGAAATAAACCGCAATATGGATTATTATGATTTGCTTTTTGCCAAAGGCAATCTATCAGACCGGATACTAAGTGCCTATCAGAAAAATGGCGGCGATTTGCATGAGATTTACCTGAACTTGGCTTTGTGCTTAGAAAAGGGAATTTTTTTTGATTTGTGACGCGAAAACTAATCGTTTCCCGTGAACATGCTTTAGCAAAAAAATTGATTGAATCAAAAAAACCGTCCGCTCCAATAGGGACGGACGACAGGCATTAAGCAAAAAAATTTTTGGAGCAGGGCAATGTTTAGAAAATTCGTTTATGTTGTTCCCATAGCCGTGTTTAGTAAAGCCAAGCTGATTCAAACTTATCGAGGTAAAAAGAATTTCAAGAGAAATACTTCTAAAACCAAAGAATTTATAGATTAGAATACCTTGTAACTGGACTGTTCTGGCCGGGTGGTTATAAAAAAAATATCTAAAATACTATACATATGTATAGTATTTTACATTATTTTTTATGAGAAAAAACAAAAAAAATAAAACATGAAGCAAATTCAAAAAAATTGAAAAAAAAAGGTAAAAATTCAATTAATTGGGTTTGACGAAATATTTATGAAAAATAATTTGGCTGAAATTTTATATATATAGTTATATGCATATTGAAAATTTGCATACTTTATTATATTTTGGACTTTATTTTCAGGCTCAGCGTTGGTATATTAAGATTTCTATTCGGTCTATTAATAAATTTTTTAGTGCGCTAAGTTTGATTTTACCGCTGTCAGGTCTGGCACTTGGATTTTTTATATTGTTCAGTTATTTTGATATAAGTTTTGATATGTTCAAACATAAAATAGGCATGAACCAAACTGTTTTGCCGCGTTTAGACAATAAACAAAAAACAAAGTCCCCAACAGCAAAGCAGCCAAGTCCAATAAACGCAGAGAATAAAAAACCAGCAAATATAAAAAAAAATAAAAAAAATAAAATTCAAGAGCCTGTCTATGACGGAGTGATTGTGCGGTTGTTTCCTCCCACGGTGATGGCCGGATCAGATCAAAAATTGCGTCAGGAAAATAAAGAAATTTTTGATCAATTGTTTCAGGAGCTCAAAGAAGAGCACGGCGGACAAGCCGTGATTAAGCCGGGAGTCAAACCCGGAGGCAAAGTGAAAAGACAGATACTGGGACGTTATATTGCATTGGGCCAAAGACGGTCATTAAATATTAGTGTGGTCAATGTTGAAGATGGAACCGTCATGTGGGAGCAGACAAGATTATTTGATAAAGATAATTCTTCTGCGATTGTAAAACAAATTAAGAATGATATGTTGCGGGTTAAGGAAATTTGGAAGAAGAATTAGACGCAGATGCACGCAGATGAAGCAGATGGGACGCTGATATTTTTTTTAGAGAATAGAAAACATCTGTGTTTTATCTGTGGATATCTATGTCAAAAAAGATTTAGACGCAGATGAACGCTGATGAAGCAGATGGGACGCTGATATTTTTGAGGTTTGGAGTCTATAAAAAAATCTGTGACTTATCTGTGGATATCTGTGTTAATCTGTGTCAAAAAAAAAGTGCAGCGAGTGACACGAAGTAATATTAGAATACGATCGCTCATTTGGGCATATTTTTTAATAAAATCTTGGCTATTAGTTGGGAAATACCCAAAGAAATTAAAAATATGCCTGATGAAATGGCTATTGCGGTGACAATTATCATATAAATGCTCATGTATTCAATATAAAGGATAAATCGTTTGATGTCAATAATAATTTGAAAGCAGACAGGTGCTGGTAGTGTTGATTTATGTCGAAGGAGAATTAGACGCAGATGAACGCGGATGAAAGCAGATGGGACGCTGATGTTTTTTTAGAGATAAGAAGAAATCTGTGACTTATCTGTGGATATCTGTGTTAATCTGTGTCAAAGAAGAATTAGACGCAGATGAACGCGGATGAAGCGGATGGGACGCAGATGTTTTTTAGAGAATAGAAAACATCTGTGACTTATCTATGGATATCTGTGTTAATCTGTGTCAAAAAAATTTGAATTATTTGACAAAACAATGAAAAAAATATATATTTAAACTAGTCTGACTAGTTTGGAGTTGAAAATGAAAAATTCATGGCAATTGCAGGATGCGAAGGCGAAATTTAGTTTTTTAGTGGAGCAGGCCCAAAATGGAGAAGTACAGGTGGTGACGAAACACGGCAAGGAAGCGGTTGTACTCATGTCTGTAGACCAATATAACCAGATCATCGGCCGCCAAAAAGATTTTGTTTCCTTTTTTCGTGAATCGCCATTAATGAATAGCAATTTGGATTTAACTAGGGACCAAAGTCCAGACAGGGGCATCAATTTATGAGATATATTTTAGATACCTGCGTGATCTCAGAAATAATCAAAAAAGCCCCGGAACAGAGAGTCGTATCCTGGTTAACAGAGCAGAATGAATCAAATTTATATTTATCAACAATAACTATCGGTGAACTGGTCAAGGGGATTCGGAAACTAAAAAAAAGCGTGAAACGGCAAAAGCTGGAAAACTGGCTCAAAGAAGACCTAATGCAAAGATTTAATAATAAAATATTACCCATAGACCGCGAAGTTGCTTTTAGTTGGGGTACAATCTCGGCCCATCAGGAAACAATCGGTAGACCCATATCTGCCTTAGACATGCTGATAGCGGCCACGGCCCTTGCTCACGATATGATTGTCGTGACCAGAAACTGGAATGATTTTAATATCAAAGGTGTAAGTGTATTCAACCCCTGGGAGAAAAAATGAAACAGAAAGGAAATCATTCGTGACTTATCTGTGTCAAAGAAGAATTAGACGCAGATGAACGCTGATGAAGCGGATGGGACGCTGATGTTTTTTAGAGAATAGAAGAAATCTGT
>CAZCVM010000186.1:0-5599 GCA_964501965.1 uncultured Leptospiraceae bacterium
ATGTAGATTTGGTTTCCAACTCACGATGTATATCTTCGATTTTTTGTTTTTGCTTGGCAATAATAGCCAAAGCTTCTTCCAGATCAATGGTTGTTTGCATAAACTGATCAAAAGTATCTTCAAAATAGACCATGGATTGCTTGATTGTGGTGATATCATGAAAAATAACGGATAAACAGGCCTGATTTTGGTATTGTATGGATGATGCCATAATGCGCAGAAAAAGCGAGTTGTTTTTGATTTTAGCTTTGAGCAAAAGTCCGTCTTGGATGGCTACGGGAGAATGGGTTTGAGACATATCCTGCAAATATGTTTTCAGACCCTGGGATTCATTTTTCAATAGGCTTAACAATGAGATTCTTTGAAATCCATTTTTTTTATTAGACGAATCAGACGAAGAATCTGCGGATTTAGGCAGTTCAAATAAAAATTCAAAATGCGAGTTGGCCCGCAATATTTCCATAGTTTTTGTATCAATGATTGCAATCGCAGCCGGAATTTGGTCCAGATCTAAAAAAGGTTCGTGGCTAAAATTTTTCATTTTTTTTAATTTATTTTCATTTTTTTTTATAGACATAATTTAGTAAGAATTTATAATTGTATTTTTAGATACTGATTAAGAAACTTGTTACAGTTTTATGTTTTTAGAAATTATTTGCAACAAAAATTTGGATATTTATCCTTGAATAACAATAAAATGTCAATAATAAAAGTTGAAATCGAACATTCCTGGAATATTGTGTCGCAAATTCGGGAAAAAGTCCGCCGCGAATTGGGAGATTTTGCTCCTGATGTGATTGAAGCCTCGGTAATGACCGCATCGGAATTGGTTGAAAACGGAATTAAGCACGGTATACCCACAAAAACTTGTCCGCAAGTAAGATTCTTTTTTGAATCCAATGACCAAGAACAAACAATACATATTCGCGTCACAAATGGTATTAATTCCGAAGATTCGAGTGTCCAGAAACTCAAAGAAGTGATCGACAAGATTTCTGCGTCAAATGATAAAGCAGAGTTGTACACTCAAAGACTGATGGATTTAATGGAAAATGCTTCCAGCGGAGAAAGCCAGCTTGGATTGTACAGAATCGCGTATGAAGGTCAATTTGATTTGTCCTATGAACCAAAAGGCAAAACACAAACAGAAGATACAATCTCGGTGATCGCGCAAAGAAAAGCATGATTTTTTTTAAGATAAATATTTATTCAAATAAAAGTAAATTAAATATAAAATAATTATCAAAATAATACAATAAAAACAATAAAAATAAAAAAAAATAATTAATCAGAAACAGGTACTCAGGAGAAAAGCATGAAAGATTTTCATTCAGATAATCTGCAGATTAGAATACAAGAAGAGGCCAACGAAAATATTATGCAATGGCTGGGTAAAAGCGATGAAAGAGAGCCTTCTGCAGTATTAACTCCTTATTTTACTGAGATACTCAATGATTTGTCAGGAAAAAAGATCCGCGTAGAGTTTCAAAATTTGAAATATATAAATTCTTCTACTGTGCCGCCGATTCTTTTTTTAATGAAAAAATTATCTGAGTTGAAAATAGAAACATTGATTACTTACAACCAGAATTCTTCCTGGCAGTCTGCTTCATTCAAAGCGTTGAAAACCATTTCTACCAATATGGAACACATAACAGTGGAAGGATTGGATATTTAATCTTTTATTGATTTATGTCGGAATAAATTGTTTACTAAGTTTTTGGTTTTGTTCTGCCAATCTATTTGCCAGAATACGTGAAAGAAATACAGCAAAATATGGATATTTTTTGACAATGTCAATAAACTGTTTGCGTGATATGGCTATCAATGAGACGTTGGTTAGAGCTTTGACCGTACCGGTACGCAAATTGTTGAGCAAGAAAGACATCTCTCCGATAAATATATCTTCAGGCCCGACTTTGGCAATCATTTTATTGTTGACATATACAGCCAGACTGCCTTTGAGAATAAAATAAAAATTGTCGCTCAAAGAGTGATCTTCAAACAATATTTCATTTTCTTTCAATTCCACCCGCTCCAATTCTTTTAGGTCAATCGGAAAATAATTGAGGGGTTTGACGGGAGATTTGTTGATGATTGTCACCTTGACAGCGTTGCCCAATTCATTGTATTCAATTTTGTCTACATTGTGCTTGACGATTAATATGCCTCGTCCATGACTTTTGAACATATTTTTGTCGTCATTAGGCTTGGGTATTTTTTGTACATCAAAACCCTGTCCTTCATCACGGATGTAAAACTGAGCTTTATGAGGTGATATACGATATGCAATGTGAACATATTTGTTTTTTACTTCCTGACTCGATGCCAATTTCTGGATCACTTGATCTATTGCTTGATCTGAATCAAGAATTTCGCTTTTTTGTTCATGGCTGATACCGCAATTGCCGTGTTCAATCGCATTAAAAATCAATTCTGTTAATGTCAAGGCAATGCGAGAAAAGAGTTTTTTATCTCTGTAGCCCAGGGAATAACATTGCAACATGATGAAATTTACAGCATAATGGGCGTGGCTGAGATTGTTGCGGATTTTGAAAGCTTTGTCTGTGGTTTTGTCTTTAGTTTGGATGAGTTGTGATTGGCTAAAGACATGTATATTATTGGTAATGGTTTGCAAAATCATGCCCAATTTGACCATATAATCCTGGTCTTCAATCAGATCCACTACGCCGTGCTGGGCAAGTGACTCAAACATTTCATTGGAAAATTGGCGAACAAAACCCAAGACAACAGTCCCATGCAGCCAGGGGTCTTCATAAATTTTTTTCAGAACAAAATTTGCTTGCGGCAAATCCGTATCCATGATATCCGTTAGCAGAATATGTGAATTTTCATAATTTAAAAATTCTTCTGTCTGGTTAAGGTCTTCAAAAAAATGAATGGATACTTTATTTCTTTGACTCCATGCTTTTTGCTTTTCGGTCTGGATCAAAAATCCATGCCGTTATCGGTATAGCTAAGTTCATATTTTTTTTCTTTGTTTTTTTCTTTTTCCAGGATTATTTTTGAAATTAATGCAAATAATAAAATATTTTCTTGTAATAATGAAGCTCTATGGTATTATATCGGGCATTCCAATAAATCTTTGAATTATTAAGGACAAAATATGGAAAAAAGAAAAATTTTATTTTTACCCGTTTCTTCAGGGAGTGGACATATTCAGGTAGCGAAAGCCTTGAGCGAGGTTTTCAAAGAAAACCCAGAAATTGAGTTGGAAAGCTTTGATGTGCTGGAAATCGGCAACAATTTAATGCGCACTGCTTATCGGGACATGTACGCAGAAGCAACACAAAATGTGCCGGAATTGTATAGTTTGATGTACCGCAATTTCAATGTAGAGCAGCGGTTTCGCAAATTTCAACAATTTTTTGACCGGTTAAGCAGTGTATCTGTTTTCCGAAAAATAGAATCCTATAGGCCGGATTTAATCCTTAGTTTGCATCCTTTGGCTATAGAAATCATTGATTTTTGGCGTAGATACAGAGGGATGCCGTTTGTTCATACGTCCATTGTCACGGACTTTGAAGGGCATGGCCAATGGGTAAATGCGGGTGTGGATCAATATTTTGTCGGATCAGAACTGACCAAGCAGTATCTTATGGAAATGGACGTACCGCAAGATCGTATTTTTATTTCTGGTATTCCGATACAAAAAAAATTTGAAAAGGATTATACCAAAAAAGAGTTGGAAGATTTGACCAAATCGTTAATTGATCCGCTTCGACCAAAATTCGTCCATATTCAGGATGAGAAAAAATGGCAAAAACCTATTGTTTTATTCATCGCTGGTAGTCTTACCGAAACCGAAGCGGAACTAGTGGCACGAAGAATCATAGCTCAGGAAGATGCTATTTATATTGTTGTCGCGGCTCGCAATGAAGAAGTCAAAACTGTATTTGAAAACAGCATCGCCCAAAATGCTCCGGCAATGCCGATTCATATTATGGGTTTTGCGGACAACATGGAAGAGCTTATGGCCATTGCGGATGTGATGATTTCTAAACCGGGCGGATTGACAGTATCGGAAGCGTTGCGTCGTTCTTTGCCTATTGTAGTGATCAAGCCTATACCAGGTCAAGAGCAGGAAAATTCTGACTATATATTGGAAAACCAATTGGGAATGCGAGTAAACAATCTGGAACTTTTACATTACAAAGTGAAACAAATCCTGACACCGGCCAGATACAAGATAATAAAAAAACAGACGCAAAGCTATTCTTTCAAAGACAGTGCCAATGTCGTCAAAAATGAAATATTGCGTCTTCTTCAACCTAAAGCATGATAAAATAACAATAAAAAACAATCAAGAAACATGACTATCATTCTTATTAGTTAAGAATTGATGGATTCCCATATTTGGTTGGCTAAAAGTTTCATGCTATGTTCCATATCTTCAGAGAAAGGCCCCCATTCATTGTTTTGCGCCCTTTTGGCCAAAAGCATGTATTCAATGCTACCCATAATGGTCCTCATTGGTTTGGCTTTTTCCGGAAATATTTTCAGTTCATTGCCTTTTTGCACAACCAGAGAGCGGGCGGGAATTTTTTTCCCGCCGCGGATGGTGCATCCGGCGGTTATTTGGGCTCCGTTGCCAATTTGCGCATCATCCAAAATCATGCAACCTATACCAATCATGCAAGCTTTGCCGATCTGGGCTCCATGGATCATGGCTTTGTGGCCTACCAGGCTAAAATCACCGATTTCGATGCTATGATGAGAATCTACATGAAGAACACTATTGTCCTGGATATTGACCCCTTTACCAATGACAATCCGTCCCATATCTGCTCTGACAACTACTCCGGGCCACAAAGAAGAGCCGGCCATCATTTGGTACATTCCCATAGCAACAGCATTCGGATGTATATAGGGTTTTTGCTGCAACAATTGTTCCAAATCCAATGTCATATTTTTACCTCATTTTTTGTTTTTTTTATTGTTATTATAAAAAAGTTCATAGTTGCTGGCAGCATGCCATAGGAGATATCCATTGCCGCCCGCGCGAGAAGCCGCCAATATTTGCTTTGCCATATATTGGTAATTGAAATTGGTTACTCGATATGGAAAAGCCTGTATCCAGGTACGTACCGGTATGCTGGATTGAGTAAGCTGTTTGATTTTTTGAATGCCATGAAATTGGAAATATTTTGGATGATTGGCCGGCTCTTTTATATCTGCGAATCCATAGTCAAAATGCGATGGATAAAGCATAGGGCTGATAACATCCAAATATTGAGCCATTGCGTACAAGTCCTGTCCAATAGTATAAATATCTTTTTGCGCGGCCCAGGCAGTGATACCAAAAATATCTGCAGAAAGCAAAACGGGAAAATCTTTCAATTCTTTGCGGATTTGACGCAAAAACCCGGTTATCACGGGTGCTTTTTGGAGACGGCCCTGTTTATCTTTTTGCAAGCCAGGATAAATGCCTCGCAGCACTTCACCGGAAGAAGGAAAACGTACATAATCCAATTGAATTTCCTGGACTCCGCGCAAAGCCAATTCTTTGAAAATCCTTAAATGTATTTGCTGGTTTTGGGCTTTTTGTGGGTAGATCCAAGTATTCGAGCGTCCATGA
>CAZCVM010000187.1:0-3627 GCA_964501965.1 uncultured Leptospiraceae bacterium
AAGCCAATGACATGGCCAGAGAAGCGCGGCAGGCCAGCATTGCCAAAAGTCAGTTCTTGGCCAATATGAGCCATGAAATACGCACGCCCATGAATGGCATCATGGGCATGATAAATTTTTTGCAAGACAGCTCTTTGACCAAAGAAGACCGGCAGTATATACAAATTATTCAATCAAGCGCGGAAGCATTGCTTAGTCTTATTAATGATATTCTGGATATTTCCAAAATTGAAGCAGACCGGCTGGATTTGGAAATCATTGATTTTAACATTTTTCAATCACTGGAAAATTGCCGTGAACTAATGACCATAAAAGCAGAACAAAAAGGTCTGACATTTGAATGCAACATTGACCAATCTATTCCTACCTGGTTGCGCGGTGACCAGGGTCGGGTCCGGCAAATACTTTTAAATCTGGTCAATAATGCCATTAAATTTACAAACAAAGGCTTTGTCAAAGTAAATATCACCTTGACACAAGCTCCGCCTGACCTCGTGCCAGCAGATGATCAACCAACAGCCTGGATAAAAATCCAGGTCCAGGATTCAGGCATTGGGATCAGTCAGGAAAAATTCCCATTACTATTCCATAGTTTTGAACAATTGGACCCTTCCACCACAAGAAAATTTGGCGGGACTGGACTGGGACTTGCTATTTGCAAAAAATTGACTCATCTTATGCAGGGGCAAATCGGCGTCACAAGTAACATAAATGAAGGTTCTACTTTTTGGGTTGTCCTGCCGTTTAAAATTGCGCGAGACAGTACGGTTTCATTTTTAGCAAACAATCCCAAAAGCAATAACAGCAATTTAGCTGCGAATGACCCAAAAAAATACACAGACAAAAATGAATTGACACCAGAACAACAAAAAAAATTGACCAACGCTAGAATATTATTGGTGGAAGACAATAGCGTCAATCAAATGGTTGCCAGCAAATTGCTGCAAAAACATGGAGTACAAGTTTTTGTGGCGCATAATGGCTTGCAAGCCATAGAAGCTTTGCAAAATTATAGATACGATCTAGTGCTTATGGACGTGCAAATGCCGGTTCTGGACGGATTGGAAGCAACACGGCAGATTCGCAGCAAAAAAGCTGTTACCATCTATCCTGATATCCCGATTATTGCGATGACTGCCAATGCGATGCAAGGTGACAGAGAAAAAGTATTGGACGCGGGCATGAACGATTATATTCCCAAACCTATTGACGCGCATCAAGTATTGCAAGTCATCATTCAACATCTATAAGGAATCTATATGCTATACCTCCACTGGACAGACCTAATTGACAAACAAAAAGTCCCTTTGTTGTTCAACCTTTTTGGTCAGGAATACCGTGAACTGACTCTAATGGACGATGAGACCGGATTGTGGGAAAATGAAATCAAGGCATTACAAGAATTGAAAAAAGAATCGAACACAGCAAAAAAGTCAGACCCGCATTCTTTGCTCCAAAAAGCCATTGAATCCTGGCAAATCGCGGGCGCAACAGACAATGATATTCAACGCACGCAAAAAGCCTGGCAAGAACTGATCAAAAACCCCTATCCAAAACTAACCAACTCGCAAACCCCGCTCAATGCTTTGGGAGACATAGACCATGTACCGGATTAAAAGAAAATGAGAATCGCTATTCCCAAAACAATCGTATACAAACCAAACGGATAAAGTCTGGCTTTTTGCACTATCCAAACCAACAATTGCAAAGACAATAAGCCGGTGATAAAAGCTACTACCATACCCAAAATCATTTCCAGGCCAAAAGTCAAAGCTTGCGGCTGGCGTGTTACATTGATTATCTCCAACAAGGCTGCGCCGCCTACTGCTGGCAGGCCAAGCAAAAAAGAAAACCTGGCCGCGTCTTTCGGAGCAATGCCCGCCCAAAGACCGGCGAATATAGTTGATCCAGAACGTGAAATGCCAGGCAACAAAGCCAATGTCTGAACCAACCCCACAATCATAGCCTGACGCAAGGAAATTTGAAACAAACCAGTCTTTGTTTCCGGTACATATCGGGTAGACAACAAAATAAAGCCATTGACAATAAAAAAAATAGCTACCGGGGTTAGCGTGTGAAATAGAGCTTCAATATTACTTTTGAAGATTATGCCTATCACAGCAATGGGAATATTGCTAAGCACAATCCAAATAGACAAATAAAAAGCAAAGCGGGTATCCTCTGCCCGGTTGCCCATGATGTATCGGACAAAACCAGAAATCAATTGGGCGACCTCTTTGCGGAAAAAAATCAATATCGACAAAAAAGTAGCCAAATGCAGCAACACGTCATAAGTAAACATAACAGAGTCGCTCATGGCTTCTTTATATTCTTTGAAAAATGATAAATTTTGGAACAAAGCCAAATGCCCGGAGGAAGAAATGGGCAAAAATTCCGTGATTCCCTGCAATACCGCCAAAATCAATAAAAAAAACAACATATTTTCTCCTAAAGCAAATATTATTTCAAATTTTTTGAGCCAGCAAAAAATACGAAGGAAAACCTTTTGCCGCCAATTTTTCTTCAAATTTTGTCAAAGGCAAATCATAAGCGTCTATCTCTGGTCGGAAAAGAAAATCATTTCCTTGCAAATCAAACAGCTCTGATTGGGACAACAAACTTTTCATATCCATAGCATAGGACAAATGATCCGTTGAAAGCCACAGAAATCCTTTTTCTGTCAACAAAGAATGATAAATAGGCAGCATATCCGGTCGGACAATGCGTCGATGCTGCTGTTTTTTTTTGGGCCAGGGATCTGGATGATGAATATGTATCTCCGCACAGGGTACTGGAGGCCATTGACTTAAAAAATCCAGCCCAACCCAATGATACGCAAACCGGACATGGTTGATTTTTTGTCGCCACAATTTTTCCGATGCTTTTAGCACTCGTTTCTGCTGTCCATCCAAACCAATATACAAATATTGTGAACACGTTTGCGATGATTTTATTTTTGCGTATTCGATCAAAAACTCGCCCAGTCCAGAACCAATTTCCAAAATGACCTTCAGCGGAAACATGGAATGATCATCAAAATCCCGCATATACTGAACCAAATGATCCCAATCCGTCAAAATATATTCAGGATCAATACCAGGATGAACACGAATCCGATAGCGTCCCATCAGTCACAAACCCTTATCCATTGCCGCAAAATAATGATAAAAATCCAAAACCTATAAAAAAAGGAACCATAACGGTTCCTTTTTTAGCACAATAAAATAGCTTTTTTTTATGTTCGCTATTTCCAATGAATACATTCACCTGGACATTGATCAATTTCTTCTTGAACAGCATCCATTAAATCATCAGAAACTTCCGCATTGTTGACATTCGCGCCATTGTTGTGACTTTCTGCTAAATCATCATCATCCATACGGAAAATTTCCGGAAGATTTTGCGCGCATGCGCCACAAGCTGTGCATTCATCTTTGTCTACGTAAACATTTTTTGCCATGTTTATATCCCTTTTTTTTTGATGTACATCAATAATTTTGAAGCCAAATTGGCCAAGATTATCAAAAAGTCAACCAAAAGCCAAATTATTTGTTTTAATTATTAATTTTTTAAGATAAAAACTATTTTATCTTTGTTAAGCCATTCATATATGGCTGCAACACATCG
>CAZCVM010000187.1:3637-5581 GCA_964501965.1 uncultured Leptospiraceae bacterium
CGGGAATATTGATGGACCCATCCTGATTTTGACAGTTTTCCATGATAGCGGCCATGGTTCTACCTGCGGCAAGACCTGACCCATTCAGAGTATGACATATTTCCGGCTTACCTTTTGCCTGGGCACGGTATCGTATCCTGGCCCGCCTGGCCTGATAATCCGCAAAATTGGATACAGAGGAAATTTCCAAATATTTGTCCAATCCTGGCATCCAAACTTCTATGTCATAAGTTTTCGCGGAAGCCGCAGATGTATCTCCCGCGCACAACAACATTACCCGATACGGCAAGCCCAATTGTTGAAGTATCATTTCCGCGTTTGCCAATAAACTCTCATGCTCTTGCGCGGATTGATCTGGCCGGCAAATTTTTACCAATTCTACTTTTTGAAATTGATGAACCCGAACCAGACCCTTGGTTTCTTTGCCATAAGAACCTGCTTCCCGGCGAAAACATGAACTGTAAGCGGTAATTTTGACTGGAGCTTCCAGGTTTTCCAAAATACTGTCCCGAAATAAATTGGTCAGCGGTACTTCGGCAGTGGGTATTAATGATAGATTATCTTTATCAAGACGGTAATATTCATCCATAAACTTGGGATATTGACCGGTCCCAACCATGGAGTCATCATTGACCAACAATGGTACAAAGGTCTCCTCATATCCATTTTTTTGGGTATGTATATCCAGCATAAAATTTACAATGGCCCGTTCCAATGAAGCACCTAAGCCGTGATACACTGGAAACTTGGAACCAGTAATTTTGCTGCCTGCGTCAAAATCCAAAATCCCTAGTTTTTCGCCCAAATCATCATGACTCAAAGGAGAAAATGAAAAATCAGGCTTATTGCCATATACCTTGATCTCCACATTTTCTGCTTCATTTTTTCCATCCGGCACTTCAGAGAAAAGAATATTGGGATAGGCCAATATATCCGAGTCGTTTTCTTTTTGCAAACCCTGCAACAGCTCATCATTCTTTTTTATTTGCGTGGATATTTCCTGCATACGATCCATTTCTGTATCAGCGTTTTGTTTTGCGCGTTTGAGCTCGCCGATTTTTTTGGACAACTGATTGCGCTCGTTTTTCAACGCATCATTTTCAGGCTGCAATTTTGTGATAGTCTGGATTCTGTCTTGTATTGTTTGCGGAGAAAATTGATCACTTTGGTGTCTTCTTTTTAAGTTTGAAAAAATCGACTCAATATCATCCCGAAAGAGTCTTGGATTGATCATAATGGATTCCTTTATGTATATGTATTGTATTTTCTTTCAAGCAGGTCCAAATTTTTTTTGGATACCTTCGATTAATAACAAAGGATCTTCCAGAGGAACCATGTGCGCTGCTTGGGAGGAACTTAAATAGACTGCCTGCGGTATTTTTTTAGCCAAATCAGCCATTTCAGATTCTGGTATAAGTGCGTCTTTTTGGCCGGAAACTACCAAAGTAGGGATATTAATTTGGGGCAAAAAAGCGGTGGTATCGGTTCTGGCTGCCATAGCAAGCAAACAGCCTTTCACGCCCAACTGAGAAGAGTGAAAGGATTTTTCCAAAGTCTGTGTATAATATGGTTTTTCGCCATGTTTGGCTGAGTCACTAAAACAATGAGGCACAAAGGAATTGCAAAAAGATTCGACTCCCTGCTTGTTCACCTGGTCAATGAGGCTGGCCCGTTTGATTTTTGCAGCATCACTGTCCGCAGCGGATTTGGTATTGACCAATACCAGACCATGCCATTGATCCAGTGCTCTTTCTGCGGCTCGCAAAGCAATGTAACCACCCAGAGAAAAACCGCACAATATCGGTTTTGCAAGACCCATTTCATGACAAATCATTTGCAAATCATCAACCATAGATTCTATCGTATATTGACCGTCAACTGGATCACTTTGTCCTAAACCGCGCAGATCATAAGTCACGCAATAAAAATCAGCAGATAAAACCC
>CAZCVM010000188.1:0-2806 GCA_964501965.1 uncultured Leptospiraceae bacterium
AGCGGTTGGCGTGGTGATTCCTCCGTTGAATGGCAAGTTGGATGGAATGGCTGTACGTGTTCCCACACCGGATGGATCCATGGTCGATTTAGTTGTAAATTTAGAAAAAAGTGCTTCTCGTGAAGAAATCAATGCGGCTATGAAAAAAGCGGCTGAAACTTCCATGAAAGGAATTTTGGAATACACAGAAGACCCAATTGTATCCGCTGACATAGTGGGCAGTACGTATTCTTCTGTATTTGACGCAGATTCGACTCAAGTCATGGACGGTACCTTTGTCAAAGTGATTGCTTGGTATGACAATGAGTATGGCTATTCTTGCCGGGTTGCTGATTTAGTGGAAAAAATTATGAAATAAGGAGAAATTATGAAAATTCGCACTATTAGCGACTTATCATCGAGTGATTTTAAAGGTAAAAAGGTGTTGGTCCGCGTGGATTACAATTGTCCGATTGCAAATGGCAAAGTCAGCGATGATAGTCGTATCCAGGCAACATTACCGACATTGGATTTTTTGCTAAATCAAGGGGCTATGCCGATTCTTATGTCTCACCTGGGCAGGCCCAAAGGCAATCGTGTGCCGGAAATGTCGCTCAAACCGGTTGCGGACCGGTTAACAGAGATTGCAGCAGAGAAATGGGGAGCAAAAGTCATTTTTGCCGAAGATTGCATTGGATCCGAAGTGGATCAAGCTATCACAGAACAAAGCCAAACAGAAAAAAGCATTGTTTTGTTAGAAAATTTGCGTTTTCACAAAGCGGAAACAGAAAATGACGAAGAATTTGCTAAAAAATTGGCTTCATTGGGCGAATTGTTTGTCCAAGACGCTTTTGGAACAGTGCATCGTGCTCATTCTTCCACAGAAGCAGTGACCAAATTTTTACCTTCTTATGCTGGTTTTTTAGTGGAAAAAGAGCTCAAAAATCTGGGTGAATTGATTATCAATCCGCCCCGTCCTTTTGTGGCAATTATTGGCGGAGCCAAAGTTTCTACCAAGTTGGAGGTTCTGGAAAATCTAAGCAAAAAAGTAAATACTTTGCTGATTGGCGGAGGAATGTCCTATACATTTCTCAAAGCCAAAGATATTCCTGTGGGCAGTTCTATTGTAGAAGATGATTTTCAAGGACAGGCTTTTTCTATGATGACCCGTGCCCAAAACAGCGGCAAAGAATTTGAATTGCCTGTGGATCATTTGGCGACAAATGAAGTTTCTGAAAAAGGAAAAGCAAAAGTAGTGGCTCAAAATGGCATTCCTGATGAATGGTATGGAGTGGATATTGGGCCCAAAACCATTGCCCTGTACGAAGAAAAAATCAAAAATGCTGGTACTGTTTTTTGGAATGGCCCTTTGGGCGTATTTGAAATTGATAAATTTTCCAAGGGAACGGTTGCTATTGCCAAAGCACTTTCAAAAACCAAAGCCAAAACCATAGTTGGTGGCGGCGATGTGATCAGTGCTTTGCACAAGTTTAAGCTGGCAGACAATATTACGCATATTAGTACTGGCGGCGGTGCTTCCATTGAGTTTTTGACTGGGAAAAAACTTCCAGGGCTTGTTCCTCTGGTGGAAGATGCGTAAAATTTATTAAAGTATTGTGGCTATTTGATGGCTGGATCAAGATTTCCGAAAGGAAATTTTGATCCGGACTTGAGTATACAATATTAAGAACACTTTGGTTTTCATACTTACGGATATAGAATGAATTTGTTGACAAACTAGCGTATACTTTGGGAATGGGATATATTTTTATAAATTTGTATTTTGTTGTATTTGAAAAAATATTATTCATAATTTTGATTTTTTCGATATTTTCGATATTTTCGATATTTTTGATGAGGAGCTATTGAATGGGATTATTGGTAACAATTTTAACTGTCTTTTTGGTTGTTTTATCCATTTTGATTTTATTGTTGATTTTATTGCAATCGGATAAAAGTTCTGGAATGGGTATTTTGGGCGGCGGCGGTAGCCAAAGTGCTTTTGGTTCATCCACTGCAGATGTACTCACCAAAGCTACTGGATTTTTTGTTGGGTTATTTTTAGTGATTTCTCTGGGGCTTAGTATTATTGAAGCTCGCCGACCCAAATCTGTGGTGGATACTTTGCCGGATGACAAGAAGCCTTCAAGTTTATCAACGCAACCAGATAAAACCAAGTCAGATAAAGCCCCGGACAATTCTCCCAAAAAAGAAAATACTACCCCCAAAAAAAATTGATAGCATTAGCCTGTGCAGGAACTATTTCCAAATAATTGTCTAAAAAAAGCACTTATTGTGCTACAAAAAACTTTGGTACTTTTGGTTTTGCCAGGCTTTTTTTTTGGTTGTGCTCCTAAAGTAGATTTTCCTCCTGATACTCTGGTGCTTAGCCTGACCAGTGATCCCAAAACATTCAACTTAATGGTGGCCAAGGAAACTTCGTCCACAGTACTTCTGGGCCGGATTTTTGAAGGCCTTACCGAGACAGATGCGATCACAAAAGAAGTCCAACCCGCATTGGCGACTCATTGGGTTTCTTCCAAGGATGGCACTGTATGGCGTTTTTTTTTGCGCAAAGATGTGAAATGGCGTGATGGTAAACCTTTTAGCGCGGATGATGTGGTTTTTACTTTCAATGATTTGATATACAATCCAAAGGTGTCTACTTCAGCCCGATTTATTTTTACTATTGACGGCAAGCCTATTCAGGTAAAAAAAATAGATAAATACCAGGTGGAGTTCCGGTTGCCTAAGCCCTTTGTGCCTTTTTTACGCAGTTTAGGACAAGCTATTTTGCCGCGTCATTTGCTTTTATCCGCTGTCCGGA
>CAZCVM010000188.1:2816-5569 GCA_964501965.1 uncultured Leptospiraceae bacterium
GTCCGGAATGGAAATTTCAATTCTACCTGGGGCATCAACACTGCTCCTGAAAAAATAGTCGGCACTGGTCCTTTTTATATGACAAAATATAAACAAACGGACCGGGTTGTACTCCAGGCCAATCCATTATATTGGAAGAAAAACGATCAGGGCGAGCGTTTGCCGTATATAAAAAGTATTTATTATATCATTGTTAAAGATGCCAATGCTGCGCGGATTCTTTTTGAACAGGGTATTACGGATGCCTATAGTATACAGTCCAAAGACTGGGGTTTGCTTTACCGCAATCAAAAAAAAGGCAATTATCGGATGATAAATTTAGGGCCAGACCAGGGCAGCAGTTTTATGGTGTTCAATTTGAATCCCGGTAAGAACAAAAAAGGTCGGCCTTATGTGAATCCAGATAGACGAGCGATTTTTGAAAATATCTATTTTCGGAAAGGAGTGGCTCATAGTTTTGACAAAAAAACCATCATTGAAAATTATTTTTACAATTTGGCTTATAAGCAGTTCATTGGCGTATGGGAAGAAAGTCCGTTTTTTCACTCTGGCGTGAAAAAGTATGATTATGATTTGAACAAAGCAGCTAGTTTTTTTGACAAAGCAGGTCTGGATAAAAAAGACGCGGACGGATACAGGTTGCTTCCCAATGGCGAGAGGTTTTATTTCAATTTATTGGTTCGGGCCGAATCTGATGCATATACAAAAATTGCCAATCAGTTGGTCGCGGATTTGAAAACAGTCGGCATACAGGTACATATTAAGCCGATACTTTTTAACAATTTAGTGCAAAAGCTTACTTCCACATTGGACTGGGAAGCAACGTTTATCGGTTTGACCGGCGGCATTGAGCCGCATTTTGGGCGCAATGTCTGGCATTCCAGCGGCGTGCTGCACATGTGGCATCCGAGGCAAAAAAAACCATACCGCGTATGGGAAAAAGAGATTGATTTTATTTTTGATAAAGGCGTTTCAGAGATGGACCAGGACAAACGCAGACGTATGTATGGGCGCTGGCAGGAAATTGTTGCGGAAAAATTGCCGGTAATATACATTGTCAAAAGTCCCATACTGTACGCAGTACGCAATCGTTTTGAAGGCATGAAGCCTTCTGCCTTTGGCGGCCTGTTTCATAATATTGAACAAATAAAAATATTGGAACGCTAATAAAATCCAAATAAAATTGTGTAATAAAAAAAGCGAAATGAAATACGTAAAAAAATATATGAAAATCCGAGATTTTTCCCGTCTGGTAAAAATTCAACATTCTATATTTGCTCTGCCTTTTTTATTGGGTGGTGTTTTTTTGGCCCCGGGTTGGCAAAATTTAGAGTGGACGAAATGGCTGGCTATGCTTGCGGCCATGATAGCGGCCCGCAATGCGGCTATGGGCTTCAACAGGCTGGTGGACGCCCAATACGATTCGCGCAATCCCAGAACCGCAAACCGCGAGATACCTGCTGGTATTTTATCACGCAATGCTGTGACTTTATTTGTGTTGTTCAATGCGGCAATTTTTATTGGTGCTGCATATTTTTTGAATATTTTTGCCCTAGCTGCTTCTCCGTTTGTCCTGGCTATTTTATTGGTTTATTCATACACAAAACGTTTTACCTGGATGTGCCATTTTGTGCTGGGCTTTGGCATTGGTTTAGCTCCTAGTGCTGGTTGGGTGGCCATTACTGGTTCATTGGACTGGCAGCCGGTAGCGTTGTCCGGTGCTTTGATGTTTTATATTGCTGGATTTGATTTGCTTTATGCAACCCAGGACGCAGATTTTGATCGAGATCAAAATCTGCATAGTATACCGGCAAGATTTGGTGTCAGTGTTTCGCTTTGGATCGCGCGGTTTTGTCATTTGATTTCATTTATTTTTTTTCTTTTGGTCGGCCATGAGTTTGCTTTGTCATTTGTGTATTGGTTGGGAGTTGGCGTGATTTTAGTATTAATGATTGCCGAGCATTCCCTGGTACGCAAAGATGATTTGTCCAGGGTTCCTTTTGCTTTTTTTCATATCAATTCTGTTATTTCTGTGATTGTCGGCCTTGCTATAGCAGGAGGAGTATTCATTGGAAAATAAAAATGTTTTGTCCCAGCACGCACGTGTTCAGTCGCAGACTAGGCCCTGGGTATTAGGGATTTCCGGTGCGTCTGGGATCGTGTACGCAGTTGCTTTGTTGCGTTTTTTGGTTAGGTATTCTGTGTCAGTGGATTTGATTGTCAGTGATGACGCTTTTTTGGTCATGCGCAAAGAAACAGCATGGGAAATATTTCCAGACAAGATGGATGGCGAGCAAATATTGCAGTTATTGTTGACAGCACCAATGGACCATGTTGCCCATGTCACTGATCTGCAAGGTCAAACAGATATGCAATTGGCTGGGATTCTAAAAGATATATCCCAAGGTCATGCCACCGCTTCCCAAAGCCTGGGTATTCGTTTTTACCGTAACAATGAAATGGCCGCTTCCGTTGCTTCCGGTTCCTACAAAACACAGGGAATGGTTTTGGTTCCGGCTAGCCTGACAAGTGTAGCCAAGTTGGCTCATGGTGTTTGCGACAATTTACTGATTCGGACAGCTGAGGTGCATCTCAAAGAAAAACGCAAAATGGTACTGGTTCCAAGAGAAACTCCCTGGTCGCTGACAGGCTTACGCAATTTGGTGTCCATTACTGAGGCGGGCGGTATGGTCTTGCCAGCTATGCCGGCGTTTTATCAGCGGCCACAAAATATTGCGGATTTGATAAATTTT
>CAZCVM010000189.1:0-1636 GCA_964501965.1 uncultured Leptospiraceae bacterium
GCACGCTATGAGAACTCAATTTCAGGATTTGGCTGGCGAGGACATGCCAGATATTTTCTGCGGCTTCCAGGCAATGGATCTAGCGCGGTCAGAAGCCAATGGCTATGTTTTGGATGAAACCCAATTGGACGAAGACGGATATGGTTCTTTGATCCAATTATTTTTTCAAAAAAAAGCTCTGGGCGTAAATCCGGTGCAGCATGAAATACAAGCTTATCTGGATCAGCCTGAAAGATTTGATCGGGAACTTTTGCATTTTTCAAAATGGATCGACACCCTGGAAAATACTATGCGCCGTGAACACTTGCTATACCAGGACGGTTACTACAAGAATACTTTTTTGCGTGACAAAAATCCCGACTAATTCTATTTGTTTCATCGTATTATAAATTAGATTGTATACAGAAATTAAAACTGGAGAACAGCAATGCAGCCGGAAAGCCATTTTCAAAAATTGCGTCAAAAAGCTCAGGATATTCTCAAAAAAAAAGGAGTCCAATATCCTGATCATTATTACCAGAACATTCAAAATGATATTGAGACATTGGTCGAAGAGCTAAACATCCATCAAATTGAGCTGGAAATGCAAAACCAGGAATTGCAGCAAACCAATCAACAACTCACCGATGAACAAAAACGCTACAAAGAACTATATATGGACGCGCCAGTGGCCTATTTTACTCTCAACCATACCGGCAATATTATAGAAATGAACCATGCTGCATCAAAACTGCTGCAAATACCTATCAAAAATTTTCATTTTATTTCCATCTTTCCTTATTTGGATCAAGACTCCAAAAATGATTTTTCATTGTACTTAAAAAATGTATTTGTTACCGAACAAACCGAATACGGCGAAATCATTTTTCAAAATACATCTGGTGAAAAAATTCACGGCGAATTGACAGCCCATTTGTATTATGATTCCACGCTCAAACAAAATCTGGCCCGCTGCACTATCATAGATCAGAAAAAAACAAAAGGATACGAAAGAGAATTGCGGATCAGTAATGAATTGATAGAAAGCCAGAACCGAATGCGTACCTTGTTCATGGAAACCGGTGTGATCATGCTGATCCTGGACCCACAAACCATGGCCATTGAAGACGCCAATCCAGCTGCCAGTGATTTTTATGGCTATAGTGAGACTGTACTCAAAACAATGAAAATATCCGATATCAATACATTGACAGGTCCTGAGATCCAGGCAGAAATAGAAAACGCAAAAAAGTACGGCAAAAAATATTTCAACTTTTCTCACCGGCTGGCCAATGGACAAATACGGGACGTGGAAGTGTACAGCTCTAATGTCCAAATCCAGGGTCAATCAAAAATCTACTCCATTGTCCATGATATCACAGACCGCAAAAGAGCTCAGCAGAAAAATGAAAACTTGAATCTTGAATTGTCCAGGGCAAACGAAGAGCTCAACACTGTTATCGAAGAGCTCAATGTCAGCAATGAAGAGCTCAATTATGTAAATAGTATTATCGAACAGGAGCGTCAGCAATTTCTTTCTATATTGGACAACATCCCGGAAATAATATATGTCGCTGACTTAGAGACATACCAGATATTGTTTGCCAATAAAAAATTGAAACAATTGCTCGGCAGAGATGTCACCGGTGAAAAATGT
>CAZCVM010000189.1:1646-5567 GCA_964501965.1 uncultured Leptospiraceae bacterium
TGTTTCGAGGCAGTGCAAAACAAAAATGAGGCCTGCGATTTTTGCACGAATAAATACATTGGAAATAATAGCAAACCATATTTTTGGGACTATTACAATCCGGTTTTGGGCAAACACTTTCATATTATGGATAGAAAAATCAAATGGACCAATGATAAAGACGCTCGATTTGAATTGGCTACAGATGTCACCACAGAAAAAAAACATGAACAAAAAATCATAGAGCAAAACCAGATACTCAATCAGCGTGAAGCCGAACTCAAAGAAGCATTGGAATCCAAAGAAGTATTGCTCAAGGAAGTGCATCACCGCGTCAAAAACAACCTGCAAACCATATCCAGTTTGCTCAATCAACAGCAAGCCCAGGCAGATGATCCCAGAATAGCGGATGCCTTACGGGAAAGCATGAACCGCGTCATGTCCATGGCTTTGATACATCAATTTATTTACAAATCCGATGATGTAGAACATATCAACATGAAAAATTATATCAATGACCTGGTATCCAAATTGACGGAAACCTATAGCGAGCAAAAGCAAAATCTGCAAATCAGTATCAAAATCGATGATATTTATTTTGATATTGACAAAACTATACCAGTGGCACTAACCATCAATGAAATATTGTCCAATATTTTCAAATACGCTTTCCAATATCCCAATAGCAACGCGGACCAAATAAAACAAAAAGAATTTGATAAAGAAAATCAAAAGGACAATAAAACAATTGACATTAGCATGAGATTAGCTGACAAAGTAGAAAACCATGCAAAATATAGACTATATATCGCTGACAATGGCATGGGATTGCCGGCTGATTTTGATCCAGACAAATCCAAAACTCTCGGCATGTATCTAATTAAAAATTTTGTTCGACGTCAACTAAAAGGAACTTTGAATATTTTATCCAAACCGCATCAAGGAGTACAGTATGAAATCATATTTTGAAGAAAACCAAAAATTTAGCGCAGCCAAAATACTCATTGTCGAAGACAATATCGTCACCCTGGGTGATCTGGAAATGCGCATCGGGCAAATGGGTTATGAACAAATAGAAACTGCTGTCACCGGCGAAGAAGCCATTGCCATAGCGGATCAATTTGGACCTGACATTATTTTGTCTGATATTCATCTGGGCGACGGCATCAATGGCATTGAGGCTGTCCGGCAAATCAAGCAAAAACAGAATGTGCCTGTTGTGTATCTCACCGCTTATGACGATGACCAAACCCTGCAACAGGCCGGCATCACCGAACCATACGCTTACTTGATCAAGCCTTTGCAGGAACGGGAATTGCAAATAGCACTTAGTATCGCATTGTACAAACACAACGCGGAATATAAACTCAAGGAACTCAATGCGGTCAAAGACCGTTTTCTGTCTATCCTGGGCCATGATCTAAGAAATGCATTCAATTCTTTGATCGGCTTTTCGGATTTATTGCTGACTGATTTGGACCAGAATGACCAGTGTGATAAAGAAGAGATCAAAAACATTGTTACCATAATAAGCAAAACATCCAATCAGACTTATGATCTCTTGAACAATCTGCTGGAATGGGCCAAAACCCAGCAAGGCCAAATACCCTACAATCCGCAAAACATTTCAATAAATGACTTGATCTCTTCTAGTGTGGGTCAGATCCAGCACGCGGCAGAAGCCAAACAAATCCAAATACAAATAGACACACAAAAAGATATTGAGGCTACTGTGGATATGGATATGATCAAGACAGTCATTCGCAATCTGTTGGCCAATGCCATAAAATTTACGCCGGAAAACGGCCAAATCCAAATTTCCGCTCAGCAAAAAGAAACATCCCTTTTCATTGCAGTATCTGACAACGGGATCGGTATGAGTGACCAAATCAAAAAATCATTGTTTCACCTTGGTCAAACCAGATCTCAGGCCGGTACAAACAATGAAGAAGGAACCGGATTCGGCTTATTGCTGTGCAAAGAATTTATTGATAAGCACAAAGGAAGCATTGCTGTGGAAAGCGAACCCAATAAAGGCAGCAAATTTATCATCACTTTACCAGTCAAATCCACGTAAAAATCCGCAACATTTTTACAAAAGCCGGGACACAAAAAATATTGCCATACTTCTTAAAGAAGGAACAGCATGGACACAAAAACAATTGTTATTATTATCATCATCGTCAACCTATTCCTGGGGCTAGTCGGCCTTTTGATCAGACAAAAATACCACAAAGCCATTTATTATTGGATTGCTGTAAATTTCTTGGCAGCAATCGGCCTTAGTCTGATTTCTTTGCGCAGCAATATTCCCGATTTTATTTCGATCATTGTCGGCAATGCGTTGATTTTTATAGCGCATATCATGCGCTATTTGGGATACAAGAAACTGATATTTTTAAAGGTATCCCGCAAAGAGTTTTTCTTTGGCACTGGATTTCTTGTCATTGCGATTGGAGTGCACGCATTTTTTACCTATTGGCAAGATAGCCTGATATACCGAATGATCAATTTCAATCTTTTTATGGCCATCTTCGCCTTTTTTATTGCGGAAAATTTTTTACGAATTGACCATGAAAAATCAACAAAGATATATAAAGTCTTTCCGATATCATTTTTTCTTTTTGGTTTGGTAAATATTGTCCGAACAATCGCGTTGATCCTCGGATCTGATTATAACCATTTTCTCGAGCCCGGTATAATCAACTATACAACATACATTGGCCAAATTCTTCTTGACATCATTTGGTTTATAATGCTATTTTTTATCTATTCAGAAATGGCCCATAAAAGACAAAAACAAAGCGAAGACCGGTACAAAACATTGGCCAACCTTACCTTTGAAGGCATTTTGATCCATAAGGACGGCCAAACTATTGATGCCAATCTTAGTCTTTGCCGGATGACCGGCTACCAGGCCGAAGAGTTGATCGGCAAAAATATTATTTCAGAAACAGTGCTGCCAACAGACATTCCATTAGTAAAAAGAATGATGGAACAGGAAAGCACGCAACCATACACAATCCATATTATCAAAAAAGACGGATCTATTTTTCCGGCAGAGCTGGAAGCGCGCTATAGTTTTTTACAGGACAACCGGATCAGAGTAGTCGCGATCAGAGACCTTTCCAACCGTCAAAAACAGGAAGAGGCACTCAAACATGCCCAGCTAGAAGCCACGCGACTGAAAACTGCCATTGAACAGACTTACAATAGCATTGTGTTGACCGATTTGCAGGGAAACATAGAATATGTGAATACAGGTTTTACAAAAACAACCGGCTACACTCTGCAAGAAGCTCTGGGAAAAAATCCGCGCATACTCCAATCCGGCAAACACAAACCAAAAAAATACCAGGAATTGTGGGATAGGATTTTGGCTGGCAAAACATGGACCGGAGAATTTTACAATAAGCGCAAAGACGGTTCTTTTTTTTGGGAAAAAGCAACGATTAGTCCTATATTCGATGATGAAGGAAAAATCATAAACTTTTTAGCAGTCAAAGAAGATGTAACAGGATTGAAAAAACAGCAAATAGCACTGCAGGAAAGCGAAAAAAAGTACCGGCTCATCGCGGAAAATGCTTCCGATGTGATCTGGATTCTAAACCTGACCAAAGAAAAATTTACCTATATCAGTCCATCTGTTTTTTCCCTGCGCGGCTACACGCCGGAAGAGGCCATGCAGCAAGACATCGACCAATCTCTGGCCCCGGAATCAGCGCAAATGGTCAAACAAAGCATTGCCCAGAAGCTGCCGCAATTTTTGGCAGATCCTGAAAATATGTCCAGGGTGATCCACCGTCACGAGCTGCGCCAACTATGCAAAGACGGTTCCATTATCTGGATAGAAACCACCACCCGCTATCAATTTAACGAGGAAAATGAAGTAGAAGTGATCGGCATTTCACGCAATATTGATGACCGCAAAAAAAACGAACA
>CAZCVM010000190.1:0-5520 GCA_964501965.1 uncultured Leptospiraceae bacterium
GATCCAGAAATTTTTTGATGCTTACTTCATAAACAAAGGATCCGTTTTTTGCAAATACTTCTTTATCCTGGATACGGTTGACTTTGGCCCATTCTTCCGGGTAGACCTCATTATAAAAACGCCCAACAATATCTTCCATGCCTTTGCCAAATAAATCCGCGAAAGCTTTGTTGCAGCCCAAAAAAACACCCTCCGCATCCTGAAAAAAAATGGGATTGGGGATAGTGTTGAGCAATATATTAATAAACTGCCGTTGATTTTTTTCTTTTTGCCTGCTACGTTTTTGACGCACCGCCCAACGCACAGCTTCTGCCAAAACATGGTCATCCAAATTTTCTTTTCGAATAAAATCTACAGCACCGAGCTTCATAATGCGTACAGCAGTTTGTTCATCGCTCTGGTCTGATAAAACAATCACCGGCGGCAGCTCAAAAGACAAATCATATTTATCCAGCTCGCGCAACAATTGTTCTGCGTTTGCGTCCGTTAAAACATAATCCATAACAATTGTGTCAGGATGAAAATCACTGATATTTTGCAGAAAGGACAATACTTGCTGACTATTTCTAGCATGTTTTGTCTGGATCGGCCATTCAAATTTATTTTTACTATGGAGTAACGATTTTTCAAGACGAGCATATTCTACATCTTGCGAAGTTACAATGAGAATTTTCAATTGTTTTACCATAAAGCATTCGTTTTTGTATTTATTGGGTTGTCTATTTATTTTTTTATTTATTCAATTTTTTTATTATTTAAATATTTAATTTTAATATTATAATTTTTTCAATATATTTTTTTACTACAATTTCTTAAACTTTCTATACAATATCCATTACCAGAAAAGTTATATCGTCTTCCAAACCTGCTTTGGCGATATTCATACCGCTCCAGGAACTCAATTGATCGATCAAAGCATCCGCAAATTCCGAAGCTGCCAATAAGCCGGTTTGCTGGACAAAACTCCGCATATTGTCCTCTCCCCAGATTTCATTGCGCTGGTCCATCGCTTCCATGACACCATCTGTATTCAAAAATAGTCGATCGCCACTATTCAATTTTATGGTCTGCTCTTCAATGCGGATATTGGGCAGCCAGGCAAGGGCTTTGCCAGACGGCAAGTATTCATGGATATTCTGGCTGTCCCGATTGTAAATGATCAATGGAGTGTGACCAGCACGCGCATATTTGACTTTCCGGCAATCTTCATCTATGTACAAATAAGCGGCAGTCACAAAAAATTTATCGCTTTTGTTAAAAAGCTCTTGATTCAATTTTTCAAGCAATGTGGCTGGCTGCCGAGCATATTCTTTTTGACGGGCCAGACTACTTTTTAGCATTGAAGCTATCAGCGCGGACGGTACTCCATGACCGGAAACATCGGCGATAAATATACCAATCCCTTTGTCTTTCACGGTTTTATTTTCTTGTTCCACTATCAAAAAATCGTACAAATCTCCTCCAACTTCCTGAGACGGTATATAACGCGCTTCTATATTAATTTTTTGACTAGAGGGAACTTCTTTGGGCAAGAGCGACTGCTGGACCTGACGCGCCATATTCAATTCGCGGCGCAACAGCAAAAGCTCATCTTTGGCTTTCAAGGCTTCTGTCAATTGCGTGTTTTTATCTTCAAGCTGTCCAGAATATTGTTTCAATTGCCAATGCATCTGCAAATACTCACGAAGCTGTACAATGATCAATGACAATATTAGTGCAAAAACACCCAGTTGCAATAAATTTACCTGCCAGGCAAAAACACCCATCACGCCCAATACATCATAGATAGACACAACAAAAAAAATCAGCAATCCGGCCAAAAAAATCTTTCCTTGCATATTGCCCCGGAATGCGCTGCGAGCGGAAAAAAACAGCCAGAGAATTATATCTACCATAGCGATTATTTGAAAAGGAAACTGAAAACTTAAGATCGAGACAACGCCGGCTAATGACAAAAAAAGAGCGAAATGCGCGAAAACCAGATGAAACATCCATAAAAAATTTAGCAAGTATTTGGATATTTTATTTTGACTAAATAAATAGCGAGTATACGCTGTCAAGCCGACCGGAAGCAAAAACATCATATACAATTCCGCATAAGTCAAAAAAAGTCTATTGGAAACAATAAAATATTTGATCTGGGTACGCAGCAATAAATACAAAGAAACATTCAAAATAAAAAAAGTAAAAGAAAAATGATGCGCCTTTTCTTTTTGAAAAAAATTGAATATAAATAAAAACAACGCAATAAACAAATACACAAAACCAAAAATGACTTTTTGGCCATCAGAAAAAAACATAGCCAGAGCAATATCAAACCGACTGCCAAGAGTCACCCCATCAAAAAGTCCGATATTCATGTGCTGGGAATACACTTGAGCATAAAGTTTTTTCCCCGCGTAGTCCATACCTTGGAGCGGTATAAAATGCCAGCCAAAGCCGGCGAAAGAAGAAACTTTCTTTGTCAAACAATTTTGAGCTGTAACCTGCTCCCAGGGACCGTACTCATAGATCAATTTGTTTTCCAGATACAAACGCAGCATTTGATCCGCGTTATTGATATACAAAATGGCATCTGGATAAATTTGATCCGGCAGCTTTTGATAAAACCAGACCAAATTGCGATTCTTTTGCCCCGGAGGATTGAATGGCTTATCAATTGTGCCCGCGCTCGGATCACTGGCCGCTACTTGCTCAAATTTTTGGCGAAACGCGGCAATACCTTCCAATGGCTGTCCAGCAATACAATCCTGCCAATGATAATGCCAGTATTTTGGATGGCTTTGAATTTTTTGCTTGGAATTTTTCTTACTATTTTTTTTGCTATTTCGTTTACTATTTTGTTTGGATCCTTTTTGAATTTTTTGTTGAATATTGTTTTGGGATATATTTTGCGCAATGATAGTCCCAAAAGCCGCACTCTGTGCTTGATTGCCTCTGATTAACAGAAAAACAATCAGCACTAATAAACTCAGTAAACCACCAAAAAATATCTTTCGCACAATCTTATCATCCAATCAAAAATTTTTGTATCCCTCAAATAGGCAATCAAACAATCAAACAATATCTATACTTTCGCTGCCTTGGTTTTCATCGCATTCAATTTTGCAAAATGATGCGATACGATGCGATACGATGCGGACAAATGGCAGCATATACTTCCTAACAATTAACAATGGATAGGCTTCCGGCATTGGCAAAAACATTACATCACTTTCCTTGATCGTCAAAAACTAATATCGGTTTGCGGGCAGCCTGTACTTCATCCAAGCGCTTGACTTTTTGCTTCAGCGGCGCAGACAATATGTCAGCGGGATTTGCCTGAGCCGTTTTCAAAATATCAATCACAGCATCGCAAAAGACCTCAAGCGTTTCCCAAGACTCGGTTTCCGTGGGTTCAATCATCATCGCGCCGGAAACAATCAAAGGAAAATACACAGTCGGCGCGTGAAACCCGCGATCCAATAAAGCTTTGGCCAGATCCAATGTAGTGATACCATATTTGCTTTTCAAGCCTTTGTCCGAAAATATCACTTCATGCAAATTGTTTCCCGTATATGCTTGCTGCAAATATGGGGACAGTCGCTGTTTGATAAAATTTGCATTGAGGACCGCTGCTTCCGCTACTTGCTCCAAACCCTGATTTCCCATAGATCGGATATATGCCAATGCCCGCAATACAACTCCAAAATTGCCCCAAAAAGCTTTGACCCTGCCAATAGATTTGGGCGGCATCATAGAATAAAAAATACTATCATCTCCCAAAGCTGCCATCGGCCCGGGCAAAAATGGTACCAGCTCTTTGCTGACGCCTACAGGTCCGGCACCGGGACCGCCTCCACCATGAGGAGTGGCAAATGTTTTGTGCAAATTGAAATGAATTGCGTCTGCGCCCATTTTGCCAAAATCCGTTTTTCTTAGTATAGCATTGAAATTTGCTCCATCCACATACAAAAGCGCGCCCGCCTGATGAAGTATTTCGCTCAAGGCAACAATTTGCGGCTCAAAAAAACCCAGAGTATTGGGATTGGTCACCATCACGCCGGCAATATTTGCACTTCCCATTTCTTCTATTTTTTTATTGAACAATGAAATATCAATAAAGCCGTCTTCTCCGGTTGCGAAAGACCGGACCTCAAAGCCAGCCAAGGCAGCACTGGCTGGATTGGTACCGTGAGCGGATTCTGGAATCAAAATGATTTTTCTATTGTCTGCCTCTCCTTTGGCCCGAAAATATGCCTTAAATACCAGCAACGCGGTCAGTTCACCCTGGGCACCGGCGGCCGGCTGTAAACAAACTGCGTCCATTCCGCTCAAATTTTTGAGCCATTCCTGAGTTTCCCACAATACCTGCAACACGCCTTGCAGTTCCTCTTCCGGCTGATACGGATGAGTCAACAAAAAATTTTGATCACTGGCAATTTTTTCATTGATCCTGGGATTGTGTTTCATCGTACAACTGCCCAGAGGATAAAAATTTTGATCCACAAAAAAATTCCAGGACGACAAGCGCGTATAATGACGCATAACATCTGTTTCTGCTACTTCCGGCAAACCGTCTACTTGCGAGTCTCGCATCCATGCTGGATCCCAATGAGTATCATATTTCGAATACTTATCGTCTTGGTCGATTGACCCATTATCTGTTTCTTCAAAAAAATCTACTCCACTCCGTCCAGGACTAGAATATTCAAAAATAGTTTTTTGTTGATAAAAATCTTTCAAATTTTGCCTTCCTTTTTTATAGCCAATGCTTTTATTAATCAGTAGTCGAAAAATTGACAATAAATTGAAACAATTTTTCTATATCCGCCGCAGTATTTTGCTCTGTCACAGTAATCAACAAATCATTTTTTTTGTCAGGATAAAACCTGGACAAAGCAATACCAGGAGCCAAGTCAAAAAAATGCGCTTTTTCTATTACCTGACCGGCATCTACCGGCGAGCGGGCTATAAATTCATTGAAAATCGGCTGGTCAGGATGAACAATATCCCAGGGACTATTTTTTTGAATGATTGCCCGCAAATAGCTGGCACGGCTGTGATTGAGCTTCGCCAATTGAAACAACTTTTTTTTGCCGTGCAAAGCCAAATATATGGCCGCACGCACAGCCATCAAACCTTGATTGGTACAAATATTGGAAGTCGCCTTATCTCGTCGAATATGCTGCTCCCTGGTAGAAAGCGTCAAAACATAGCCATTTTGCTTATCATCTTCCTCGCCGGATAGCTCACGGGTACGGCCTACCAAGCGGCCTGGCATTTGGCGCAAAAAAGTTTTCTTTGCTGCCATCAGACCCAGATAGGGACCTCCTGCCTGGGGATACAAACCAAAAGACTGTCCTTCGCCGGCAAAAATATCCGCGCTCCAGTCGCCTGGACCCCGCATGAATGCCAGACTCAGAGCTTCCGTTGCTGTCGCAACAACCAACGCAGAATGTTTCTGAATTACTTTGACCAGAGCCGGCACATCTTCAACAATTCCAGCAAAATTGGGGGAAGCGATCACGACCGCGGCTG
>CAZCVM010000191.1:0-5512 GCA_964501965.1 uncultured Leptospiraceae bacterium
TTGTGTTTAATACGATCTTTGATCTTGAGCATATCCCCATCTGGATCTTTCACGCCCGTGACCTTGCCTTTTTTGTCAACTCCAACATAGATTAACCCGCCTTCCCTGTAATTCAGAAAAGCCACAACTTCTTTTTCAAGGTCAATGTCTTTGGTGATTTTTTCTTTGTATTCTATTCGGTTTGTTTCGTTCATAATCAAATTATTTTTCTATACCTACACTTCTTCATGTTTTGTAAATAAAAAAAATACAAAATATTTCTTTTTTCTTGGCCAATTGGCAGTTTATTTCTGGATTTCGTATGCAGCTATACTGCACAAAAAAAGACCGCTTGCGCGGTCTTTTTTATTTTCGATGCAAAAAACAGATGCAAAAAAAATTATTGAGCTTTGATCATATCAGGAATTTGCAATCCTTTTTCTGCCCAAAATTTTTGTGCCCCCGGATGCAATGGAGTTGCCATGCCATTGAGGCCATTTTCTACAGTCATTGCTTTGGCTGCTTTGTGCGCGGCCAACATGTGCTTCAATCCTTCTGTGGAAAAAACTGTTTGCAAACTACGATAAACAATATCCGCTTTTACCCCATTGTGCGCTGCCCAAAGAGCAGAGTCTTGAAATGTTTTTACCGGAGCTGTTTGGCCTTTGTAAGTTTTTGCTGGGATCTCTACTTTTGAATAAAAAGGATATTCTTTGAAAAACCCGGCTTTGTCACCTGCATCCACCAAATCCAACAGCTTGATATCTTTGGCAGTACCCGCTTCTATTATAGAAGAATTTGGAAAACCAACCAATACCCAAAAAGCATCGATTTGTCCATCTTTCAAAGCAGAAGCAGCAGCAGAATAACCTAGAAATTCTCTGTTCATATTGTCCCAAAGGCCAATTGCTTTGAAATATCTTTCTGCCGCAAGAGCAGCACCTGATCCGGCATTGCCTACAGCAACTTTTTTGCCTTTCAGATCCAAAGGAGAATTGATGCCGCTATCCTTGAGCACTACCAACTGTGCTGGAGCACCGTACAAAAAAGACACTAAACGCAAATTGGTGTATTTATTGGTATCTTTGGGAAGCTTACCAGAACGACCCAAAAACGCATCCCCAGCGTATACTATACCAAAATTCAGATTGCCGCGGTCAATCATCTTCAAATTGGCAGCAGACCCGCCAGTTCCTTCGGAAGCAATATCCAGCTTCAATTTCTTGCTCAATAAAATAGACATTGCATTGGCAAAGTGGCCAAAAGTACCGCCAGTGGGACCGCCGCCAAATGCCAACTTGTTATCATCTTTTTTTGGTTTGCATCCGCCCAATGCGAAAGCCAAAGCTATAGCAGTGAACAGAACCAATGATTTATTGAAAATTCTCATATTTGTTTTATCCTTCCTTATTTAAAGGTTTTATTTCAATGTGCTTGTAATGTATTATGGTGTTTAAAACCGTAACATTAGAACATAACAATAATCTAATATATTATGTCGAGAAAAAAAATCAATTAAATAAAAAAAATATTTGTTTTTAAAGCGGCGCACTAAAAAATAGACCCAGCATCAGCAATGTTACCAATACAATTGACATATAAAAATTTAGAAGCAGTCTTCTTTGATTTTGACGGCGTGCTCGTGGACAGTGTATCCATAAAAACACTGGCCTTTCAAAAAATATTCGCGTCTTATGGCAGCAAAGCCGTGGACTTAATCACGGATTACCATTTAGCCAATGGCGGCATTTCCCGTTACAAAAAAATCGAATATGTTTTGAACCAATTGGGTGAGGACTTATCAAAAGTTCCATCCATGGCAGATCAATTCTCAAACAGTGTCAAAGACCTTGTTGTTCAAGCAAAACCTATTCCTGGAATGATTGAAATGGTCAAAGAATTGTCTTCTTTCGCGATCCCCGCATACATTGTTTCCGGAACCCCGGAAGAAGAATTGGTATCTATCGTCCAAAGAAGAAAATGGGATCATTTATTTCACGGTATTTGGGGCAGTCCAAAAACAAAAATTGAAATCGTCCAGTCCATACTTGAATCATTCCATTATGACAGAAAAAAAACTATCTTTATCGGAGACGCGGCCACAGATTACAATACTGCTTTGCATTGCAAAATCTGGTACATTGGCATTCCAGAACAAAAATAATCCATTTGACAACAGGACAGCCCAAAACTGTGCTGGAATCAAGTGCTATCATTAAACATTCAAATTGACGACATTTTATCTAACAACACAAAAAATATGAATATTTTAATAGAAAATTATGGAAAATAAAAAAAAACAATCCAAACTGGAATCTTCTTTAACTTCCCAGACAACACGCATTCGTGAAATACCCTACAACTATACTTCCTTTTCTGATCGCGAGATTGTCACGCGGTTTCTGGGTAAAGACATGTGGCCAGTGTTGGAAGTTTTGCGTTCCCAACGCAAAACGGGCCGGTCTGCGCGTATGCTTTTTGAAGTATTGGGCGATATGTGGGTTGTCACACGCAATCCGTATATCCAAGATGACCTGATCTCCAACAAGAAACGCAAAAGACTTTTGATCATGGCTTTGCATCATCGCCTGGATCAAATAGAAGCTCGCGCGGACAACAATCAACTGGCTCAAAGAGCCAGACAAGCTGTACTGCAATTTCATCAGGGATTGGAAGATCAAAAACACACGCGCAAAAAAGCTCAGACAGAATTTGCAAAAATAACGAAAGAAGAAAATATTGATTTTAGCGGAATGGCGCGAGTTTCGCATGCTACAGACGCGACAGATTTGCGGGTCGAATACCCATTCGTGGTATTATTTCCGGATTCAGAAAAAGAAATCGCGCCCATGGTAAAAAAATGCATTGAACTAGGATTGACCATCATACCTCGCGGCGGCGGCACAGGATATTCTGCCAGTGCTGTACCTCTTTACGCGAATACCGCGATAATAAATATGGAAAAAATCGATTTTATCGATCCTATCATAAATCCTATCATAGAACCAGCCAATAAACAAAATACCTGGCCAATCGCGCACGCGCGAGCCGGAGCTGGTACAGTGACCAAGCATCTGGCAGATCAGGCCGAAAAAGAGGGCTATGTCTTTGCAGTGGATCCAACATCCATCAACTCCTCTACTCTGGGGGGCAACATCGCCATGAACGCCGGAGGTAAAAAAGCAGTCGCCTGGGGCACAACAGTAGACAATCTTTTATCCTGGCGCATGGTGGATGCCAATGGCGACTGGCTGCAAATAAAACGAGAAGACTATCATTTTGGCAAAATTCATCTGCAAAAAGAAGTCTCATTTTCGATCACAAAGCTGGACGCAAAAGGCCGCGATATCGTTGAAAGCCGACGAGAATTGCATTTACCAGGAAAAATATTTAGAAAACAAGGTCTGGGCAAAGATGTAACAGATAAAGTATTGGGCGGATTGCCAGGAGTGCAAAAAGAAGGATGTGACGGTATTATCACCTCTGCCACTTTCATGCTACACCAAATGCCCAGTTTTTTGCGTACTGTTTGCCTGGAATTTTTTGGCACAGATCAAAAACTGGCTGTCTCTGCCATTGAAAGAGTAAAGAATCATTTTGAACAAAAACAAGGCAACAAACAATCCGTATTGACAGCACTGGAACACCTGGATGAACGTTATTTGCGGGCAGTCAAATACAATGTCAAATCTCCAGGCGGAGAAATGCCCAAAATGGTATTGTTCGCGGATATAGGCAGTGAAAGTAAAAAGCAGGCTGATGACGCGGCAAAAGAAATTGTGAAAATTATTGAACAGCATGGAGCAAATGGGTATATTGCTGCGACACCGGAAGCCAGGAAAAATTTTTGGGAAGACCGCACTCGCACAGCAGCCATTGCTGCTCACACCAATGCGTTTAAGTTGAATGAAGACGTTGTTATACCCATTGGAGGTCTGGCTGATTATAGCACGGAAGTGGAAAAAATAAACATCACATATTCGATAAGAAACAAACTTGATTTGATTCAGGAACTTATGCATTATTTGCGCGGCGAAATGCGCGAGGCTCGCACGATGCGTTCTTATGTTGCAAGCGAAGAGCGTGACAAAATCATCAAACATAAAAAACAAGCCGCTTTGAAACATCTGACAGATATCCAAAAACAATGGCAAACCATATTGCGCCATATTGACGAACCGGCGCATAAACACAAAAATATATTGAACATCATTGACAAAATGGATTTTTCTCACAAAGATACTCTATTTGATTTGCTTTTGGCAAAAAAATTTCGTATTTCTATCAAATCAGAAATAATGGATCATCTGCAACAAATTTTTAGCGGCAGTGAATTGGAAGCGGTTCGCGCGAAAATTGACGCTATCCACAAAAAAATCAAATCAAGCCGATTATTTGTGGCCACACACATGCATGCTGGCGACGGAAATGTACACACCAATATTCCAGTAAATTCACATGATTATAAAATGATGCGCGACGCAGAAAAAATTGTAGACCGCATTATGGCAACAGCAAAAAAATTGAATGGCGTTATTTCTGGAGAGCATGGCATTGGCTTGACCAAATACAAATACCTGGAAAAAAAACTACAGGATGATTTTGTAAACTATAAAAACCAGATAGACCCGAAAGGCCATTTCAACAAAGGAAAACTACTGCCGCAATCCATGGAACATGCTGTATTTACGCCTTCCTTGCGCTTGCTCAAACAAGAAGCACTGATATTGGAACAAGACCAGCTTCATCATCTCAATGATGATATCCACAATTGTTTACGCTGCGGCAAATGCAAAATTGTTTGCACCACCCATGTACCTCGTGCCAATCTATTGTATTCGCCGCGCAACAAAATTCTGGCTACCGGTCAATTGATCGAAGCATTTTTGTACGAAGAACAAACCAGGCGCGGTATTTCTTTGAACCATTTCTCAGAACTCAACAATGTCGCTGACCATTGCGCGGTGTGCCGCAAGTGCCTTAAACCATGTCCAGTGGATATTGATTTTGGTGAAGTCACCATACGAATCAGAAACATATTGTTTCACAAAAAAAAGAAAAATTCCACCATTGGCAGCAAGCTGGCAGTGCGTTATTTGACCAATACAGATTACCGCTCCGTGCAAATGTATTACAAAATCATTTTCCGCAATGGTTTTTTAGCGCAAAAAACTGCGGCGCGGTTTGTGCGGGCAATGGAAAAAGCAAAGAAAAAAGAAATCCCTAAACCAACAAACAACAAGCTCAAACAAATCGACCAAATCAAACATAGCATCAAAAAGCCTTTGCCCAGTATTGAAAAAAATACTTTGCGCGGTATATTTGGTTTGAGTGATCCAAACTTTGTGCCATTGTTTCGCAATCCAGAAAAATTCAATGAAAATTCAGAAACTGTTTTTTTCTTTCCAGGCTGCGGCGCGGAAAGACTACATGTCCAAATCAGCCTGGCTAGTATTGCGATGCTGTATTATAACGGTATCCAAATAGTCATTCCCCCCAAATTTTTGTGCTGCGGTTATCCGCAAAAAACCAG
>CAZCVM010000192.1:0-5470 GCA_964501965.1 uncultured Leptospiraceae bacterium
AAAGCGTTCCTGGGAGTATTTGGTCCGTGAACAGAGCGATGCTGCAGTGAACAACATAGGTCTGGGGTTGGCCTTTCCGATTGTTCAGGGCGGCTTTTCTCAAAAATTGCGCCAATTGAGTGCTGAAGATTTGTGCCAATGGGATTTTCCAGGCTTTGCGGTCGGTGGATTATCAGTTGGTGAATCCCGTTTCATTTTTCAAGAATTTGCTCATTTTTCTGCTGTGCTTTTACCAGAGGCAAAACCACGCTATATTATGGGCGTGGGAGCGGTGCAAGATATGCTCACTTCTATAGAAGCAGGTTTTGATATGTTTGATTGTGTTTTTCCGACTCGCAACGCTAGAAATGGTTCTCTACTGACTAGTCAGGGCACGGTAAATATTCGTAATGCCCGTTTTCGCAAGCAACAAGAACCCGTGGACCCGCATTGTGAGTGTCATATATGCCGCAATTATAGTGCCGCATATATTCATCATTTATTCAGGGTACATGAAATATTCGCGGCCATGGCTGCCACAGAACACAATTTATTTTTTGTATACCAATTAATGGCTCAGGCTCGTCAAAGCATTGCTCAGGGCCGGTTTTTGGAATTCAAAAAACATTGGTTGGAAATATATCCAGAAAATCAGGGTTTAAGGGGAAAAAAAAGTGAAACCAATCCGATTCAAAGAAATTTTTAATAATAATTCTTGACATTTTCAAGGCTTCATTTCATTTTACTTTTGAAATTTGGAGACATTTTTTAAGAAAATCTTTTTTTTCTCTTGATTTCTCATACGTTCTTTTATTTATAATTTCAATTATGAATAGTACTGGAAGGAAAAACGTATAAAAAACGGATATATTATTTAATACAATAATAATAAAATAATAGTAAAATATCGAAAATTAAGGAAATTACGATTTTTTCATTATTTTTTTCTATTAAGAATAAATTGTAATGGACTTACAGATAGAAATGAAAAATTTTTTAAAAAATGTTATGCACAAAAAAAAGGGGGAATGCCGAATATGGAGATAAACCGTAGGGAAGTGGATTCTGTTACACTTCTGGATATTAGTGGCGAGATTGATCTTTATAATGCTCCTGAGATCAAGGATATAATAGCGAAACTCATAGAAGAGCAAAAATACAATGTTATTATTAATTTGGAAAAGGTGTCCTATATCGATTCTTCCGGTATCGGGGCTTTGATTTCTAGTTTATCCAACTTAAAAAAATACCAGGGCAGCTTGAAAATTATTAATGTTTATGCTTCCGTGAAAAAGGTTTTTGAGTTAACAAAATTGACATCTTTCTTTGAAATTTTTGATAGTGAAGATCAGGCTTTAGCCACATTCAAATAAAACGCAAAGATGAATGAATCAGATTTGTTCGGGCATTTGCAGAGATAATGCAAAATGTCTTTGTGATCAGAGTGATTTTGCGCTGATTATTTGTTCTGATTAAAAAAAATTCAAAAACAACAAGAAATGTACTAAAAATATAAAAATTATAATGAAAAAACAAAGGAAAGATATATGAGTCAACCAATAAACCTCTCTCGTAAATCAATTTACAAATTTTTGGCCCTCATTTCCGCTTTAATGATTGTTTTAGCGTCCTGCGGGGACACTGTGCCGGTTAAAAAATTGACCGACGCGAAAAAAGCAATTATGAGCGCGGAAAAAGCCGGTGCAAATATTTATGCTCCCAAAAAATTGCAAGAAGCTCGAGCAGCATTGCATTTGGGCCATGAGCAAGTTGAAAAAGATGAAAAAGACAAAGCAGCAGAAAAAGCTGATGAAGCAAAAAAATTGGCAGAACTTGCGCTGATCATTACTCAAACAAAAGTTGCACACAAATTTGCCAACGACACTCGGGAATCTGCTCAAAATAATATTGTGCGTGCTGAAAATGCCAATGCTCAAATGTATGCTCCGGAAAAACTCAAAGAAGCCAAAGATAAATATGCCATAGCGGACAAAGACTTGGCAGAGCAAAAAAAAGAGCTGGATGCTTTGGACAATGACAACAATGCTTCGTATGAACAATACAAAAAATTGGAAGAAAAATTGAAAGAAACCGGCGAAGTAGCCAAAAAGTCAAATGAAGCGGCAAAAGAAGCATACAATATTTGCGCACAGGAAGTACCCAAAATCAGACAAAATATCAATGACATTGAAAAAACTATTGTTACTGCGGAGTCGTTAGGCGGTAATAAATACGCGCCTGAAAAATTGCAAACCGCACGCAATGAATTGGCAAATGCGAAAAATATGACCAATGAGATGAAATTGAAATTGGCTTTGCGTCACATGGAAAACGCGAAAACAAACGCGGATGAGGCATTGATTTTGACCCAGAAAAAACGGGCCGAAGAAAAAATCAGCCAGGCAGTGGATTATGCCGGACAGGCTGAAAAGTCTGTGGCCGCTGATTATAAAAAAGATCAGTTGAATGGAGCCAAAGAAAGTCTTTCGACCGCGCAAAAATCTATGGAAGAAAACCGTTACAATGACGCATACAGTCATGCGGATGAATCCATTCGTTTGTCCAAAGAAGTAATCGGCGCGGAACCAGAATATATCGCGATGATGCAAAGAAAAAATCAGCAAGCCAAAGGCAAAACTTTGGAAGAGCAGAAGAAAGAATACGAAGCAATCATTGCGTTTTGGGATAGAATGGAAAAAGACGGCAAAACGCACACAGTCAAATGGAATAAAAAGTATCGTCAAACTTTATGGCGCATATCGGTCCGTTTTTATAAGGACGCTCGTTTATGGCCCCGTATTTACCGCTTGAATCAAGATAAAATCAATGATCCGGATATGATCTATCCGAACCAAAAGTTGATTATTCCGCCGAAAGATCTTCTCATACCAAACAATTTGGTATCCAAAAAAGAAGCTAAAGAAAAACTGGCAGAAGTAAATCAAAAAATCGAAGATACAAATAAAGGCGGCATGTAAGCAAAATACAGGAAAGTAAAATACATTTCAAGGAGACATAAACTACTACATAAAGTAGAAATGAATTTTCTTTGAATGTGTATATTTATCGACTGTTATAAAAAAGCCTACTGCGTTCGCAGTAGGCTTTTTTGTGTACCTTTGAGGCAAATAATTATTTGAATTTTCTAGGTTCAGCCATAAAGACAATATTCAAAAAATCAAGTTCACGCAATAAATCTAACAAGTCTTTGACGATTTTATAATCCAAATTTTTATCTGCCGTGATTGCCACGACTCGGTCTTTTTCGCCTTTGCGCATTTCCAGTTGATCGCGCAATTCTTTGAGATTGACCACATGCCCGTCATAAAAATATTGCCCCTGATTGGAAACAGAAACGTAAATACTATCTTGCTCAGCCCCTTGTGTTTTTGCTTTTGGTAAAACTACGGATACGCCCTTGGGCGGTTCTGTGGTTGTGGTGGCCATGAAAAACACAAGCAATAACAGCGCGATGTCCGCCATGGCAGCACCCATGGAAACAATGGCCAGTTTATTCCGTTTATTTTTGGTTTTGGGGTTCATGTTTATATTCAAATGCCTGAACAATAGGTTTATTTATTTTTGTCTGTCTGATTGAGGGATATTTTTTTTATACCAGATTCGCGCACTACACTTAATGAATCCACAAGGCGCTCATAAGGAAGAGCGTCTTGCATATATACTACTGCAATGGTGTCCTTGTTTAGGTTGTTTTTTTCTTTGAGAAATTGCAGCAATTTTTGACGGGAAATGTTTTTTCCTTCCCATGAAAACCCCTGCGACTGTGGGTGAATATGTACCAATCGGTCTTTTTCGACTTTGATGCTGCCGGTACTTTTTGCCGGCAATGAAAGGAATATTCCTTGCCTTAGCAAAAAAGAGCTGGTCACAATAAAATAAATTAACAATAAAAAAGCCAAATCCCCAATTGATGAAGCCTCAAAAAAGCTTGCAGCGCGGCTTTGTCTATGTCTCGACCGACGCAGATAAAAAAGGGAAAGCCATATTTTATTTTTTTTGTTCATTATAGCTTTATTGTTGGCGGTTGTCAATTTCCGATGTTAATCGTGGTAGTTTATCGGTTTGTTCAGAAATGATCACGTCTGCTTGAGCATAGCTTTTATGAATGATATGCATAAAAACATGATAGAAAAATATCGATGGCACCGCAATAGCCAATCCGCCGGCCGTAGTGACCAAGGCTATTTGTATACCCACGGCCACAACTTTAGCATTGACTGTGGTTGCTGCGGCAATAGCGGCAAAAGCCTCAATCATTCCCACTACTGTACCAAAAAAACCTAGAATAGGGGCAACATTACCTATGCCATTGATGAGGGGAACGCCGCGTTCCATTTTTTGGATATAAAAATTGACTGCCTGGTCCAGTTCATCTTGCAATTCTTCGCGGAAACGTGCGTCAGAATTGCCTTTAGCTTTGTCAATGACTTCCCATAATTTTTCTTTTTTAGCGGACCCAGTACGCCAGAAAAAAAGAATACGTTCAATGATTAGAGTAAGTGACAATAAACCTAAAAGAAGTATGGGAATCATAATGCCACCGCCCTGCTTGACAGTGTCAAATAGAGTGGGAGTTTCAATGTTAGAAGAATCTTTTTTGGGTTTACTGTTGCTGTTATTTTTATTTTGATCGTCCGCGATAGAATTGGTTTGAGCACTAGCTGCATGAAAATGAATACTTTTTCCTGGAAAAGGACTGTGTCCGCTGATTAGAAGGAATAAGGCGAAGATTCCAATATACTTTAGCATTGATTTATCCTGTAAATTATTGATTTTCTATGAGATATTACATTAAACGTTTTTATTTGTTTAATAATTGTCAATACCATTTTATTTATATTTTTTAAATAACTATTTTGTTGTGGAAATGAATTTATCTATCCGAATAAATGTATACCCCATATTTTTTAGGTTTTGGACAATACCTGGAAATAGCCTGTAAAAAGGATCACGCCTTTTTTTATCCACTCCAGGGTGAATCAATAAAATAGAGCCAAAAAAATGGCGATTTCGGGCTTTGCGCAGTAGTTGTTTTTTCATTTTCCAAGACGGTATGTATCCTTTGCGCCAATGCGGCATCCAATCTTTGTAAGTGATACTGTAAGGCGTAAAAGTTATAATTGTATAGCCTTGTTTTTTTGCCCAATAGCTAATTTTGTTATTGTATGTTTCATAGGGAGGCAATAGAATTTTTTTATGTTTATGTAATGGAAAAAATCTGGCTACAGCTCTTTCATTTTTTTTAAGATCTGAAATAAATTTATTCCTGGAGATAAGAACCCGTTGGGAACCCCAGTGATTGTACATCAGGTGTTTGTATGAATGAGGGCCCAGATAGTGACCGTCAGAAACTATTTGGCGCACGAGCTTGATGCCTGTATTGGAACGAAATATGGCACCAGTGAAAAAGAATCCGGCTTTGATTTGGTGCTTGCGCAAGGTTTTTAGGATAAGGGGCAATCCTTCATAG
>CAZCVM010000193.1:0-4363 GCA_964501965.1 uncultured Leptospiraceae bacterium
CGCTGCGGACAATGAATTTCTATTTTGCGGATTGATTTGACCTGCGCATTCATAGACCAGGGCACGCGCGGAACAAAACTGAGCGTATGAATCAGCGATCAAATTTTCTATTTGCCCATGTTGGATCAATGGCAAACCAAAAGACTTTCTTTCCAAACTGTATTCTGTCATCACTTCTAAACAGCGAGCCGCAATGCCCAAAGACTGAGCAGCTAAAGTCACCCGTTCAATCTCCAAATTGCGCATCATGGGTATGGTTGCCTGGTTTTCTTCGCCCACCAGGTTATCTTTTGGTACTCTCATGTCTTCAAAAATAAGCTGTGCTGTGGGCGACGCTTTCATTCCCATTTTTTGTTCTTTTTTGCCAACTGAAAAACCTGGATAATCTTTTTCCACGATAAAGGCGGAAATATCTTTTTTGCTTCGGTCCAATTTTGCATAAACCAAAAATACATGACCTACTGTCGCATTGGTTATAAATTGTTTTGTGCCATTGAGAATATAATGATCTCCGTCTTTTTTCGCGATGGTAGTCATACCCAAGACATCTGTGCCGGCTCCGGGCTCGGTCATAGCCATACCGGCAATATTTTCCAGAGAAATGACTTTGGCAAGGTATTTATCTTTTTGCTGCGCAGAGCCGCTATGTCCCAAATTGTTGACAAACAATACCTCATGAGCCAAATATGACAATGTAATGGCTGGATCATATTTGGACATTTCCTCATGAATGATCACGGACGCAGTCGCGTCCAATCCCAGGCCACCTTCCGCTTCTGGAATCGTGACTCCAAATATACCCAGTTCATTGGCCAATTTATCAAATAAACTATCATTAAATTTTTCTTGCTCATCAAATTCTTTAGCCTGAACCTTGATTTGTTCTCTAGCAAATTTTGCGATGTTTTTTCTTAAATCCAGATGCGTCTGGGTGGGATTAAAAATATCTATGTTCATGATAACTCCTTGAATACTACTGGTTTTGCCGCTTCATGCAAGCCGTTAAATACTAAAAAATTAACTAAATATCTTTTCATGATTTTTCCGTACCGGAGCCAGGCCGCATTTTCTCAAATCCTGAACAACTTCAACCACATCGCGCGTATCTTCAATTGCGAACTGGTTTGTGTCTGCCAATGCACCGGACTCAATATAACCGCCCACAGTTGTCCTGGAACCGGCACTCATTTTGTTGATACCCAGACCGGCCATAGCTGAGCGAAAAGCTGCTTGCTCCCGTGTGGACAAAATAAGAGTTGCGTCCGGAAAAAGCAACCGAAACAAAAAAACTATTTTTGCCAAAAATTGATCTGTGATAACATGGGCCACGCGGCGATCTCTTATCCGGGGAAAAGAAACAGCATACTCCCGGTCCCAATATTTCTTGCGCAATTCTGTAATATGCTTTGCCAGAGCAATCACATCCGCGACTGGATCACTCAAACCCAAAAGTATCCCCATACCAATGCTTTTGATGCCGCTATCAAACACTCGTTGTGGTGTTTCATAGCGAAACGAAAAATCTTTTTTTTGTCCAGCCCGATGCACCCGCTGATAAACATCTTTCTGGTAGGTTTCTTGATAAATCGTGACATAAGATATTCCGGCTTGTCGCAATATGGCATATTCTTCTCGTGAGCAAGGAAATATTTCCGCGCCCACTTTGGTAAAATATTGACTAGCCTTTTCAATATAAGGCTGAAGAAAATCTATCCGGTCCGGACTTTCAATCTCACCTGTCAGAATTAGTATATCATCCATACCCATTGCTTGTATTTTTTGCATTTCCATTTCTGCTTGCTGTATGGATAGCTGTGTACGGACAGTTTTTTTGTTCTTTGCGCTAAAATTGCAATACGTGCATTCACTCGAACAATAATTGGAAACATACAATGGCGCGTACAATTCTATTGTTTTACCAAAACGTTTTTGGGTTTCACTGCGTGCTTTTTGGGCCAAACTCTCCAACACATTGGGATCATCATCTGCCAGATAGGTCATAAATTGGTTCCAAGAAATCATGCGCCCAAAACCTCAACTTGCTCCCAAAAAACTTGTAAGCGAAGATGCCCGTGCGACTTCACTTTGATCCATTAGACCTGCGCAATACGCCTGTCTGCCTGCTTCCACTGCGCGGGCAAATGCCTGGCCCATGTGACCGGGATGGGCGGCCATAGCCAATGCAGTGTTGACCAGTACAGCAGCAGACCCCAACTCCATAGCACGTGCTGCGTCAGATGGACTGCGAATACCAGCATCCACAATAACCGGCACAGATGCCTGATGAATGATGATTTTAATAAAAGATTCTGTGACCAAACCCTGACCGCTGCCAATAGCAGACCCTAAAGGCATTACCGCAGCAACGCCCAGCTCTGCTAAGCGTTTTGCCAATACCGGATCCGCCTGAATATATGGCAAAATCGTAAATCCTTCTTTGGCTAGTTTTTTACAAACCATAAAAGTCTCCACAGGGTCGGGCAGCAAATGGTAATTGTCTGGATGTATTTCGATTTTGACAAAGGAAGACCCGGACAACTCCTTACCGATATGCGCGGCCTGATAGGCTTCGTCACTATTTTTCGCGCCGGAAGTATTGGGCATGATAATAACATCCGAAAATTTTTTTAATGAAGAATAAATATCTTCATCTGGATGCGTAAGATCAAAACGCTTCAATGCCACTGTGACAATGGCAGGCTTTGCCATTGCGATTGTTTGTTCCATGTCTTCGATAGAGCCGTATTTTCCGGTTCCAATAAGCAAACGCGAAGCAAGTTTTTGATGACCAATAACAAATTGGTCCTGATCCGGCAATGAAAATTGATTGTCCATGATTAGCCTCCACCGGCAAGAGTAATAATGTCTACGCGGTCACCATCTTTCAAAAATGGATTGTCTTTTCGAATTTGTCCATTGAGCAAAAAAACGATTTTTTGAGACTGCTTATCCTTGTCCGGTAAAACATCCTGCAAATGGGCCAATTGCTCGATTTCCGTAGAATTGCCATTGATAAAAATATTCATATTGGTTCTCATAAAAATATTCACAGATTTTGGTTATTTAATGGGACTGGGAGCAACTTTTTCCGGGCTGATTTTTTTTAGTTCTGATATTTTCCATTTGCCATTGATTAATAATATTGCCGGAAAATGCATTGCTACTTCGTACCCAATATTTTTTTTATTGTCATACCTTTTAAAATACAATATTACGCTTTTTAAGGCGAGTATTTCTTTGGAGCCCAGAATTTTTAAGTATTCTACCTCTCCCAGCTCGATTCTTTTCAAAAAAATGGATGAATTTTTGTGTCTTATCTGGTATTTTCTTACCGCAACATGAAAATTCTGGTATTTTTTTTGCAATGGCTTTTGGATTTTTCCCAATTTTTTTTCTGTTATCCCCAAGGAGCGCAAATCTTTCAATGAAACAAAAATATTTTTTGTGCGCGCCAATGGCACCTGACCAGACAATAAGCCGCTCAAATATGTTGTCATATAGGTCAATTGATTGGGAGTTATTTTTTGTTGCTTTTTGTTTCGCGCTAATAATGGCAAACTTAACAATAAAGCAACTCCCAGCCATAAAATCTTCCATAACAAATTCCGCAACAAAGCGTTTGTATTTTTTGTTTTGTCCATATTGTATCCTGTTTTATCCTATTGTATTCAATCCAAAGCTTTTCAAACCATAAAATATGGAAACCTCTATTTATTAAAATTATTTTAATTGATTTTTTTTTGCCGGACAACAAAAAAAAAGCCCATTTAGGGTGAAATATTTTTAATATTTGTATATTTTAATATAAGAGCTGCCCCAAAATAGATTTAAGCTTTTACATACAAATCGGTTCAAACCGATAAAAAATAAAGAAAGGTATTTCTATGATCTTACAAACCAATGACTCAGCTAGCCAGGAAACAAAATTGCCTGACGGCGTCAAAAACATAATTGCCATTGCATCCGGCAAAGGCGGAGTCGGCAAATCCACTGTCGCTCTCAACTTAGCTTTATCATTGTCTCAAACAGGAGCCAAAGTTGCACTGTTAGACGCGGACATTTATGGCCCATCCATTGGTATGATGATGGCAGTCAAACCTTCCGGCGGTATACCTGTGGAAAATGATAAAATGCTGCCAGTGGAAAAATGGGGCATCAAAGTCATATCCATAGGTTTTGTCATGGAAGAGGACAAACCTGTGATCTGGCGCGGACCTTTGCTAAACAAAGCAATCGAACAATTTTTGTTCGATGTAAAATGGGGCGAAATAGATTATTTGATTATTGATATGCCTCCTGGCACAGGTGATGTACAGCTTTCTTTAGCGCAAAAAACAAAATTGACTGCTGGCATCATTGTTAC
>CAZCVM010000193.1:4373-5468 GCA_964501965.1 uncultured Leptospiraceae bacterium
TCAAAATGTAGCTTTACTGGACGCGCAAAAAGCAGCGCAAATGTTTGTCCAGTTGAATATTCCTATTTTGGGCATTATTGAAAATATGAGCTTTTTTATCTGTCCAGAATGCAAAACCAAAACGCATATTTTTTCCTCCCAGGGAGGACATGAATTGGCAAAAAAAATGAATACAGAATTTTTGGGAAGTTTGCCGTTGACAGAAATGATCCGCGCTGGGGGAGATAATGGAGAACCAGTGGCACTCAATGATAATGATCCCGGGCAAAAAGCTTTCACGGAAATCGCAAATAATGTGGTTCAAACCATAAAAAAAATCTAGGCGAAAAAAAAGATAATTGATTTTACAAGGGGCAAGCATTTTATAATCATGCAAAAAAAAAGTCTATGAATCTATCCATAAGCATGAGACATGCTATTTCTGATAATACATTGACATAATAGCTCAAAAATCATCCATAGCGAATGGATCATCATGCTAATGCAATTTGAATTGTCCAGAAAATAGAAACCAGCTTTTGTTGTGAATGCTGGGCATTCATTTTGCGAGAAATAATGAAAATATGGTTGGAACATAAAAATCGAGGTAAATATGAAGTTTGGTGAACTCTTGGCTGAAGACGGCATTATTTCCAAAGAAGAATTAAACAATGCTTTGGAATTGCAAAAGGACAATCCTCATGTCCCGATCGGAGAAATATTGTTGACCCAGGGAGTATTGACCAGGGAGCAACTGTTGGCATACATCGAAAAAATGATCTATATGACCGGGGTCATTCCAGATATTGCTATAGAAATGCTGGATCAAGATGAAATTGATAACATGATGCGCAACGCAGAAGCAAAAAAAGAAAACGAAGCCAAATCATCCTAAAAAATGCGATGAACTGGACTTGTTTGTACTATCCTTATCTCTCTTTTGCAGAATCCGAACAATTGCAAATACAGTTGACCCATGCTGTTCAACAAAGTAAAAAACAAAGTAAAAAAAAATTTTTATTGTTTTTTTCCACTGATACAATCATCACCTCGGGTCTGGGGATTCGTTCTGCTGATATTAATAACGAATTGAAACAAAAACATGGAAGCATCCCT
>CAZCVM010000194.1:0-569 GCA_964501965.1 uncultured Leptospiraceae bacterium
CTGACGCATTAACACATAGCATTATAAAAAAAAATGGTTGGTTGTTGCTAAATTTTGATCAAAAGCCCACTCAGATCATGGATATATCCAACAATTATCTAGTTTATGACGCCAATTATGGATTCATTGGCCATACAAAAGCTTCCAAACGATGGCTCAAAGGAGGCCATGCGTTCATTAATGAGGGACAAGGCATTCAATTGTCCAGTAAACGGTCACATAAACGTGACAATTCACATTTCTTGTCCCATTCTTTTGCTTTGTTTTTTGATATTCAGCCAAAAAATATCCGGCAAAATATGGAATTTTTTACGTATGAAAATTATTCTCCTGCGCCCATTTCTTTTCATATTCATATTGTGCGGGGCTATTTACAGCTCAAAATAACTGCATCCAACCAAGGTTATCAATCTTCGCGTCGCGTGCTCTTGCAAGAAGATAAATGGCAGCGAATCACAATTCACTACAATCATATTCTAAAAAAATTTACAATTTATCAAAACGGCATCAAAGCGGACACATTCTATGCTAACATTTCCAGCTTGAATAAAGACATGTCTTCCCATAAA
>CAZCVM010000194.1:579-5459 GCA_964501965.1 uncultured Leptospiraceae bacterium
CCAAAGCAATAATCGGAAAATTCTTTTATGGCTATGTGGACAATTTTTATTGGATACAGGTATCGGATGACGAGTTTGCTTCAATGCGATCATTTATGCGACCTGATATGTTCCCTCGATCCCAATACCATTCCCATCAGCAAAAAATAACTCGATCAAGCGGCTTTTATGAAAGTCCGGTTATTGACCTGGGAAAGTACAATCAACATTTGAAAAAAATCTCAATGGATTACCAGGGGCAATACATCCGTTTACAATACCGTCTTAGCAATTGGCTATTTGACGCTCAAAAAAAACCAAACCAACTTCCCTGGCAAGAATTTGATACGCTACAGCAACATCAGAAATTTAATGACAAGGGGCGGTATTTTCAGTGGCGAATACATTTTTATGGATCCCATACGAAAGCACCATTATTGACAAAGCTGCGGTTTAAGTTGAACAATGATGCACCATTACAAAAACCCATGGATTTTCAGGTAAGACAAAATAAAGATGCTAACAAAGATGCTATTGTTTTATCATGGAAAGCACCCATGGATGACCGAATTTGGGGATACCGCGTTTATTATGGATTGAGACCAGGACAGGCAAACGGGATACTTTCTCAAATAAACGGACAACGCATCAATGCAAATTCTTTGCCCAGAGATAAAAGTGAAAATCGGCTAGAGATAGACATTTCCAATCTTTTGATCAAAGAAAATAAAGATCATTTCAACAATGATTTGACAACAAAAATTGTCCATGCTGCCAAAGCAGGTCAACTCAACTTTCCGGCTTTAGAAAAATATGTTACATATTATTTTTGGGTAGAATCCTATACACTGCTTCAAAAAAATGGCTATAAATCAATCCAAATTTTTTCTCAATCCTCACCCATAAAAAAATGGCGATTGAAATAAAAGGAATTTTATCTTGAATAAATGAACAATAAACATACCAACTTAGCTTTTTCCAATGCCAGGGGTAAACAGATTGCCCGGCAAATATGCCAGGTGCTACTCGCATCAAAAAAATCCGTGGACTCGACGAATATAGAACCCATTATTAACGCATCTTCGGACTCAGATATATATATTTCTCATTATCTACGAAAAAAAATATTTCTTTGGATACTCAAACAAGATAAGCCATCGATTTTTTTTACTCAATTAAAAACACAAAATCTTTTGCGGTTTTTATTGCCGTATTTAGACAACGCATACGGGATCACGCAAAATAAATTTCATTCCTATGACATTTTTTATCATTCCGTGTACGCTTGCGATGCTGCTCCCCAAAATGACTTAAGCTTGCGTATATCCGCTTTGTTTCACGATTTAGGAAAAGTACCAACCAGAAAAAATTGCAACAATACAGTCACGTTTTACAATCATGAAGTTGTTAGCAGCCGAATGGTATTCCATTTTTGCCGCGATATGCGCTTGCCCAAACCTTTGAGCAACAAAGTATTTCGCTTAGTGCGGCATCACATGTTTCATTATACGAAAGAATGGACTGACAGTGCTGTGCGTCGTTTTTATCAAAAAATCGGGCCGGAGCTTTTGGAGGATTTGTTTGCTTTGCGGATGGCAGACCGGCAAGCAAATGGCAAACGCCAGGGTATTCCAGATATCTTATGGGAATTCCGAAAGCATATTGCTGATATTGTGCAGGAGGATTCTTTGCCCAAAGTGTCAGATCTTCATATTAATGGCTATGATCTTATGCGAGAACTATCCATTTCTCCTGGGCCAATGATTGGACAGATACTCCAAACTTTGCTTGAAAAATTTCTGGCAAACAAAATACACAATGAGCGTGATATTTTATTGCAGGAAGCCAAACATATTTATCAACATATAAACCATTAGTTCCAGCTTTTCGCGTCCATAACCATTTTTTTGAATTCATCAAACATGTATCTCGCGTCATGCGGACCTGGAGCACTTTCCGGATGATATTGGACGCTCATAATTGGTAAATGTTTATGAACCAATCCTTCTACTGTCCGGTCGTTCAAATTGATATGGGTTATATCCACATCATTGACTCCTTTCGCATCTTGAAAAGAATCCAAATCCAAAGCAAACCCATGGTTCTGCGCAGTTATTTCTACTTTCTTCGTAGCTGTGTTGATCACAGGCTGATTGCCTCCTCGGTGACCAAATTTGAGTTTGAAGCTTTTTCCGCCCACGGCAAGGCCTAAAATTTGATGTCCTAAGCAAATCCCAAAAGAAGGAATTTTCGCTTGAATGGCTTTTTGAGCCAAATCTCGGCCTCCTTGCACTGGTTCAGGATCCCCTGGACCATTGGAAAAAAAGATAGCGTCAAAATGTCCTTGAGCAATTTCATCAAATGAAGATGTGGCAGGAAACACAGTACCATAAAATCCCGCTTCACTCAATAAATGAAGCATACTTTTTTTGATGCCAAAATCAATAACCGCCAATTTGACTTTTTCTATACTTGGCTCACCAAATGAATAAAAAGCTTTTGTCGTAACCTCATCTGCCAAATTCCAGCCGGCCATTTGCCGTACTTTTTCCTGAATAAATTGTATATTTTTTTGCGAATCATTTTCCGGACGAAAAAAAATACCGCCGCGCATAGATCCCTTTTCCCGCAATTGAAGAGTGAGTTTACGTGTGTCAATACCTGTGATGCCGGGTACACCTTGCTCTTTTAGGAAACTATCCAGGGAACTTTTTGCTTTTGGGTTACTATATTGATGCACATAATGTCGGACAACAAATCCGGCCACTTGAATACGATCCGATTCATTTTCATTTGCCATGATACCATAATTTCCAATTTCTGGATAAGTCATCGTGACAATTTGCTGGTAATAGGACGGATCTGTCAAGATTTCCTGGTATCCGCACATAGATGTATTGAATACTACTTCCGCACCTGTTTCTTTTATGGCACCAAACATACGCCCTTTAAAAACAGTACCGTCTTCCAGTATTAAATACCCTACTTTTCTTTCCCAAGCCATAAAAATCTCCCTTATTTATCTGTATTTGCCAATTTTTTTATTTATTTCTTTCATTGCGTCTTTATTCTTAATATTATTGCGATATTATTGCTTTAATCTTGTTTTTTTATCAGATGCATAGAATATTATGTTATTGACCTAAAAAACAAATTCCATGATACATCCTTAATATGTTATATAAAATCAGACATTTTTATTAAAAACTATATCCAATAACCAGGCAAAGGATACCAAGTCAAGAGAATATGAATTCACAACCAAATCTAAAACAAAAAAACAACCCCATATTGGCACATCCTGATTCAGAAAACCGGAATGTCAAACCAATACCTATCACATCCAATAAAATGTCTTTTTCACAAAGATCCTTTCGCTTTCTTCATCTATATTTTTTTGCCTGGATGATACTGCTGCGATATTTGCTTTTTTTCATGTTTTCTACTTTTATAAGTCGTAACGCTAAAGAGAGATGGCGCAAAAAATTTGACGCGAAAAACGGAGAAAGAGTCAAAAAAATCATTCTTCGTAAGCAAGGATTGTTTATCAAAGCCGGTCAATTTGCCAATTTATTTCGTGCCATATTGACCGAAGAATTTTTGAGCCCTTTAGAAGAGCTGCAAGATCGAGTATCTCCCCAACCTTTCGATACCATTGCACTGCAATTGAAAAAGGCTTTTGGCCCAAATTTTGATAAAAAATTTGTTTATTTTGATAAACAGGCAATCGCGGCCGCGTCCATTGGTCAAGTTCATCGGGCCACTATTATTGACCAAGAAACCCAAAAAGATGTAGCTGTCAAAATATTGTATCCATTCATTGAAGAATTGATTCGATTGGATCTGAAAAGTTTACGCAATATTTTTCGTTTAGTGCGTTTGTTTTTACCTCATTTTCAAGCAGATCGTATATACTCACAGATTGCATCTATTGTTGAAAAAGAAATCGACCTCAATTATGAAGCAAAAAACATGGAACGTGTCCAGGCAAATTTTTCCAATCAAAACAATATTATCATTCCTGGTATCTATCACAACTATAGCTGTTCATTCATATTAACCACAGAATTTATTGACGGTACAAAGATTACAGATTTGGAAACTTTGGCTCAAAATGACATCGATACCAATGATCTGGCAGAAATATTGATTTGGGCTTATTCAAAAATGATTTTCCAAGATCGATTTTTTCACGCGGATCCGCATCCTGGCAATCTTATGGTTTTGCCTGGACCAACATTGGTGCTTTTGGATTTTGGCGCGTGTGAAGTATTGCCGGAATACGGACGGGACGCTTTTCGAAAGATCATCCGGTCTGCCATGGCCAAAGACTATTACAAAGTTATCGAAGGGCTGGAAGAATTGGGGGCTGTACCTCGTTTCGCGGACATGGGAGTACTGGAAACCGCCGTGTCATACGCAATAGATAAAATTGTTCGCATAGAACGGGAAAGAAAAACCTGGAATGAAATGAGCTTTGACGAGCTAAGCGGCATGGAAGATTTGCGCTATTTGCGGCAATTCAATATCGGTCTCAATGACTTGATGCGCACCTTTCAAGTACCCCAGGGCTGGATTTCTTTGGAACGCGTTCTGGGTCATATTATGGCCATCATTATGCAATTGGCTCCGCAAAAAACGCTTGGCCAATTGGCCAAGCCATTTTTGTCCAAACTTATTTTGGATGATTATCAGGGAATCCGCAATTTAATCAATGAACAAAGTCGCAATTTTGCGTACAATGTTGCGGATTTGCCATACAATATCAACCGTGCTGTAAACCATTTTTCCAGGGGACGAGGCGAAATCCAAATTCAAAACTTGGATCAATCTATCCAGGCTATCATCCAATCCCAAAGACACATTGTTTGGACATTGTTCACCATCTTTTTTGGTTCCCT